>CBDVCJ010000011.1:0-26777 GCA_965372445.1 uncultured Thermoplasmata archaeon
TTTGTTGTGTAATACGGTTATGTAATAGTGCGCTAGAATGTAATTGTTTTGAAAGTTCTAATAATTTTACTATTCCGGCGGCCAAGATAAACAAAATACCGATAGATGCTAAATACGTTTTATAATCAGTAAGTAATTCTGAAGAAGGAATAATACTTGAGCGCGGTGCAATTGCAATAAAAAACCATAAATATTCAACCATTGACCCATCATCGGTTTCTTGTGGGCCGCTACCTTGTTCTGAAGTCGTATGGCGACTGGTATCATATGGAAACAGATCCGAATTATCGCCATGACCGTCCCTGTCACTATCCACCCACTCGGTTCCCAACAGTGGAAAGGCATCGCTATTATCGCCACGACCGTCTCCGTCGCTATCCGTCCATTCCGTGGAATTATTCGGGAACGCGTCTTTATTATCGCCATGACCGTCGCCGTCATTATCAGCCCATTCACTTGGGTCGTTCGGGAACATATCTTTGGAATTGGGGTAGCCATCATCGTCGGCATCTATATTTTGGTTGTTGACCACAATTTCAAGCGTGGCGTATTCCGAATAATTCAGGCCATCATAGGCCCGTACGGAAATCGTGACGAATTCCGGTGTATCGGGCGCAAAAACGATCGTGTCCCACACAAATTCCCAAAAGGTCAGCCCTTCGGCTTCGACCCAATCATCACTTTCATCACCAAATTTCAATTGTACGAGCTCAAGATCGTTCTCAATGTCGTATGCAGAGCCTTCAATTAAGACCTTACCTGCAACTATTTCGCGCGCGTTCGGTTTTAGGATTGAAATTGTCGGCACATCGTTCTTGGGTATCATATAAACTGTAAAACTTCGGGTGCCAGAATAATGTTCATCATCTTCAGCTTTCAAGGTTACTTTGGAAATACCGTCGAAATTGGGGTTGGGTAGTATGTCAACCACACCATTGGGATCGATAGCGATCGTAATATATGCACTGTTTGAAATGCTGACAATACTGAAGGTCAAATTCTCGACGATATCATCCATATCCATTACATATTCTCGCAGGTCCAACCAATCTTTTTTTACCGTATCTTCGTGAATATAAACATCTGGCAAGCTATACCATATCGGGGGGGTGTTACCACCGAAACTTGTGATGTTTACGATGAATTCCTGGTATAATCCGTCATAGTTAAAATCCACGATCTTGTTTATTGCTGCAAGTTCATCATCGCAGAATATTCGGACTGGAATATGTAATCGATAATCACCAATTCCGGTAAGATTCAAAACATTTCCAGCTTCGACCTTAGCTACCAGATATTGCTGCTCGGAGGATGAAACTATAGCCTTATAGTATAAGGTTTCACTATCAAAATCTGTGAAATAATACCCAAAAGTTCCACCCACCGTAACTTCTGCATCTAGATCGATCTCTAGATTAGTCTCGTTCTTGGTTAGATTTATGTTCGGGATCCTCAGACCAATTTCAGGGTCATCATCTACTTCCGTTATCGTAACTGTGAATTTATTGGAGCGTGTTGTCACACCGTCATAATCACGCGCCGCCACTACGATCGCGGTCTCGCCGAACCAATTGGTATGCGGCTCGCGCTCGGCATTGATCCCGAGATAAAATCGATCAAAGATATTAACGTCAACATAATCACGATTGGTATAACTAACAACGTCGTATTCTAAGAATTCATTTGACTGAAAATCATCAGTAAAATAATTCGTTAGATCGATCAAATATTCATCATAGCTGTCCTCTGGCACCGAGAAATCGTTTGGGATGCCGCTGCATTTGGGTGCGCCGTTATATGTGATCTTAAGGTCTGAAAGTTTGATCTTGCACGGTGAATCTGAATAAATGCCAATATATACAGTGAAATCTTGGCCGGTTTGGTTGACCTCGTTCGATGCCGGGATTATATCGTTGAGTGCGATCGCGAGATTTTTATTATCGGGTTTCTTATCTATTGTTGCAGTTAATTTATATTTGATCTCCAGGTTGGTGAGCCTAATACTTCCATAGGTACTGGTGGTGAAATTCAATGGTACATCGACAAATTGATTGCCGTAATCATCTTCGATATATGGTAGTGTGGGGATGACCTGATTGAGCTTAGTTGCAAAATCACTGGTGGTAACAGTACCTTGAAAGTCGCCCGGTTTGTCCCAATCTTTGGTGCCGCCGGTATTGCCCACATCTAAAGTACAATCTTTTAATGTGTAATGGGTGCCAACCGCCCAGTATGCAATATTTTGTATCGCGGGTGTAAGTATATCGCCTTTATCGGTGATCCTCCAGCTACGTGCAATTGGATGACGAACCAATACAGTTCGCCCATAATTCGAATTGTAAGAGGGGCCGTCCCAGGTCCAGATATCGCCGAACCGGTCATCATTCGTAACTGCTCCGGCTTTGGCCTGAAGCACCCCGTTATTCAAAGTCCCTGCGGGGTTAAACCAGAATACCGCGTAATAGGAGGTATCACCCGTCCAAGAGCTCGGAAGTGCGTTTGGAGTTGTGAAGATCTCATGGGCAGAATTAATAACGTAAGTTGTTTTATAAGTATTACCCGAGTTTCCCGACATCCCGCCGCCCCACTGATTACCGCAGTAATGATGTGTCACCCAATTCAAGAAATTCACTTCGTTAGAACCGGGACTGCCAGGATAATGCGTGGAATCGACGCCAACGCCGGCACATAACACCCCGCCGCCATTCTGCACGTAAGACACCAATTTACCGGCATTGGTATTATCAGGCATCCCGGAAGTATATGAAGTTGCTCCGAACCAGAATATACCATGATAGGTGTTCGGGTCATCCCAATTTGGAGGTAACATCGCTTCTGAAGACGCAAGTGTAGCCGAAAAGCCCATATCCTCGATCGCTTGGACCACCATATTGACACCGATAGTGTCTGCTCCATCTTGAACTACTAAAATATCACCGCCACCACTCTTGAGATCCATGACCGCACTATCAATTTGGGCATCTCTTGGTAGCCTAATATATATTTGATCGTTATATTGCATCCCTGATTTTAAGGTCACAATTTCTTCGATCTCGCCGGTGCTATATTCGGTTTGATAGCCCATCGCACCGCTGCCAACAGCATTGAACTCCCAATCCGGCTCACCGTCCAACCCAAAATCGACCTGAAGATTAGATGGAAATTTATCATTAAAATCAAGATTGGTAATTTTCATTGTGGCACTATTGATCTGGCCTTTATTTATCGGGATCTTGAAATTGCTGGTCGCATCCATATACGGCGCACTATCACCAACTAACGTTAATATACGATCATTTGGTGTACCGGTATTACTAAATCCATTGATACTGTCGCCAGTAGAAGTCGTCGGTATGAACGAAAAAACACTAAGTATCATAAATATCATGATAATTACGGCCATAGCCCTTTTTGATCTATTGATAAATGTCATGCTCTTCGCCTTAAGTTAATATGTTATCTAATATATATAAAACTTATCTTATATAAATAAATAAATGTTTTGGTTTGGTTGATGGTTTTTTAGGGGTCAGGAGTCAGGATTTGGGTTTGAGTGTCATATGTTAGGAGTCAGGATTTAGGTTTGGTTGTCTATTGTCAGCGGCAACTTGACGAAGTAAGTTGACGAAGACTCCTGACTCCTAATACCTAATAAAATCTTTCCTCATCCTGTTCGTCATCCCACTCGATCTCAGGTTTGGGATCTTCAGGTTGATCAGATCGCTCTCCGGAAACTGCTTGTGGCGACCCTAACGACCCCTCTTGCATCGGTGGATATCGCTCGGCACCATCCCTCTGTTTTCTCCTGAATAAAATAAAAAATAGCGCGAGTATGATTATGACGATTATAACTATTATGATCCCGATCGCCATTAATTCAACCGAAAAATCAGGCTCCTCATCTCTGGTACGACTTCTGTTACTTTCGTCTTCTGGTTCTGGCTCGGGGGGTTTGGGTGGCTTAATTAACGGGGCCTTTTCTACCACTATATATTCCGAAATTTCGGCAAGCTCGCCGTCGTCATCCCAGAGCCTGAGGATAACTGTATAATTGCCGGGTGATGCATATTCGTGGGTGGCGGTTGGGCCGTAGCTGACGTTACCGTCCCCGAACTCCCATGTATAATTTGTGATCTTGCCATCAGTATCATATGAGGACGAATTGAAGGTGAAGGTTGTTGTGGTATTGCCCGCGATCGGTGATATCTCGAACTGGGGTTGAGGTGCGGCATTTTTCACGATGATCGTTAAGGTTGCCATACCGTAAGCGCCATCGTCGTCGAGCACCGTGAAGTTTACTTGGTACTCGCCGTCATCGCCAAATGCATGGCTCACAGCAAGCCCGTCCGCAGCCTCGCCATCGCCGAACGCCCAATGCGTTTCGTTCACAGTCCCATCCGTATCTGCTGCAGTGGCATTGAAAAAGATATTGACATTGGTGTAAACAACAAACGCAGAACTGGTGATCGCCGCGGTCGGCGCGCGGTTCAGAACCTCAATATTACACGTCGCTAGCCCTTCGTCGCCGTCGTTATCAATGACTTTCAAGGTTACGGTATAGTTGCCGTCATCCGCATATTTGTGCTGGGGGGTCTTATAAATACTGGTGACACCGTCCCCGAACTCCCAATGATAGGAGTCGAGCTGACCATCAATATCATAGCTCTGCTCGCCGGAAAAGGTCAATATCGTATTTGTAAGGACTGCATTTTGGTCGTGCTCGATCACCGCCACTGGCAGCCGATTGGTGACCGTTATCGTGACCGTGACCTCGTGCGAGCCGCTGTCATCGTCCATTATGTAGAGCTTCACAGTATAGAGCCCGTCTTCAACGTAGCTATGCTCGGCCGTGATACCGTAAATAGTTTCATCGTCACCGAAATCCCAGAAATAGGACAATATCATACCATCAATGTCATATGATTTAGAACCGTTGAAATGTACTGGTTCACCGGTCATAACTTCGAACGCTTCACCCGTCAGGTCGGTCTCAAGCACCGCAACAGGGTTACGGTTGCGCACTGTGATCTGGACGGGCGGGCTGTAGGCGTTGTAGCCATTGTTATCGATTATTGTCAATTGTGCGTTATAGATCCCATTATCAGTGTAATTGAATATCGTACAGTTCTCGGTCAGCCACCCGCTATTATTACCATCCCCGAACTCGAAATAATAGCCTTCAATATTGCCAAATCCGCCAAAGATACTGCACTCAAAGTTAATGTTATCATAGGTATAGACCACCGCATTGCCAGGTACCAATTCCACCTGTGGTAGTTGATAGACATTGATCGTCTCGAAGTTGAGGTTATTGGTCTCGTTGATTTCGGCGACATCGTTACCATCATCAACAACGACCCAGATATCATGGTCACCCACAGTCACCTGCCAGCTGAAATTTAGTTCAAGGTTCGTATCCCATCCAAAGTTGACAACTTTGGTATCGATCAATATTCCCGCACCGGCGGGGTCGCCATCATACAATTTCACCTCAACCTTGGAACAATTATCCAAAGAATTGTGGATATTTGTGTGAACATATACGGTCTCACCTTCATAGGGGTTGAGCTTAGAAAATGTAATATCGCCAGCCTCGAGGTCGTATTGGTTGGGTGTTAGTAACGGGTCGCCGATGAGGCCCATGCCATAGAACCAGCTTCGGGAGCTTTCCGCGTTGAGCACGAACCAATCCTTGAAAGCTTCGCCGATGGTCTTATCATCACTCAAGGGTTCATAGAATTGATTATAATTCAGCATCCCGCCGACCTTGCTAGAACTTATTGACGCCAGGCCATAACTATCAGCAAAAGTATACCACCCCGCCAGGAAATCTTGGGCTGAATAATTCAGAGAACCGCATGTAAACAGTATCGAGAAGAAGGTATGCGGGTCTATATTTCTTATATCGGTCGAATTCACCTCACCCGGTTCAAAAGAGCCGCCGACCTTAAAGTGGTGCCGTGTGGGTAGGTGATCTGCATGGCAGTGAACTTCGATGAACTCGTAATCCTGCACCAACCTTTGTTTATAGTCCGCCTCACAGGTAGTAACGCCGTTTTTAACAAGCGTTACATTCTCATAATTGAGCTCGGCATCGTTTTTCCAGCCTTCGGCAGAACCGAACCAATCGTCATCCACATACACAAGATTTTTATTGGGGAGTTTGAGCTGGCCGGTACGATAAAGATGGTTTTTAGTGAAGTAAGTGTTCAATAATTGTGCTTCGTCCGCCGATAGAATATATGCAGGTAACCTCCCGAACACGATATCAGCGGCGACATTGCCGGTGTGGCCGTCCATAACACCGTCCTTGTTCGAATCCAGCCAGTTGCCATCGAGGTCCATGAAATAGAGATCGATCGGGAAGGTCTCACCGCCATGAATATACCAGGGGATCGAAAAATTACCGATCAAAACTGCTGCGACGGTACCATTATTCTGCCATTCGCCCCTTAATATCGCCCGTACTTGACGAATGGTGGGCCAAGTCCCTATTACGATCTTGGTACTGTAACCCGAGGCATTCACATCCTGGCTGTACTGCTCCAGGGAAACTTTTATGGAGGGATAGATCGTGGAATTGACAACAACACAAAAACCCGGAGTTAATGGATTTGGGCCGATTGAGGATATAGGGATTTCGTTATCAAAGTTAAAAATGTCTTCACCTAAATAAGTTACATAACTACTATCCTGGGGCAGTATGATCTCGTTCATAACTTGTGAAGGTGGGGTTTGAGCGGTTGGTAGATCACCTGTAATCGAATAAGAAGAAAAAATTATAATTAGGGTAAAGATCGTAATAATGATCCTTCTCATGATAGGTTGATAAACCATTTTTCGCCTCCGATGGATTTGCTATCAAGTACTAAATTCAAAGATTAGGAGTTTGTGGCAATTTTTACTGACTTATAAGGATTGGAGATTCGAGATTAGAGTCTGCCATGAGAAAAGCGGATAGGCGAAAGCAAGAATCGCCTTCCGCCTCCCGCCTTTCCGTGAGCATCCCAAATCCTTAATCCTTAAGCCTCAATCCTTAATCCTAATTCCTAACTTTAGTATTTAATTAATGTACAATAGGGTTTCAATGAAATTAACTTTTTCGATTTTATTTTCAATAAACTTAAGAAAATAACTTATATTTAAATCTTCATTCGCTTAATATAATCTTTATTATACATTTTGGGGGAGTATAGAACTCTAGAGTTGGTCGTTATGTTAAAAAGAGTTGTGAATTTATTAATTATTGTTTTCATCGTCAGCATGAGCTTTTCGGTATTCAGCTTCACGGCAGAAGCCGACGACGTTTCCGGCGACATTACATTCAACACGAACTGGAGCATCGATAAAACCGTGATCGGTGATGTGACTGTCAAACCTGGGATAACCTTGACCATTGATCCTGGTATAACGGTCGAATTCGATTCTGGGATGAACTTATACGTCGAGGGCACCCTGAACGCGATCGGCACTCCAGCCAGCAAGATAATCTTCACCACCTCCAATACCGGCAGCCCCCAAAAGGGCGATTGGGGCAGCATCAATTTCAAAGCTTTCAGCACCGGCAAGATCCAGAACGCAACGATCGAATACGCAACTTCAGGCATTTACACATTTATGGCGTCACCGACGATAAGAGACAGTCTGATCCGGAATAATAAGATCTACGGTATTGAATGTCATAATTATTCCGCACCCAGTATCGTTAATAATGTGATCACCGATAATAATGACTGTGGCATTTATTTATTTAATCACTCAACAGCTTTAATTAAAGATAATGATGTTTTGAACACAGGCTTGAATTACGGTATTTATGCAGTTTCATCCAATGCAATAATAGAACATAATTTGGTCAAGAATAATAATTTGGCAGGGATAAGTTGTGGCGTTTTATATAATGTCGGTGTTTGTAACGCAACTATTAACAACAACACTGTAACACAAAATACTATAGATGGCATGTATTTTCTGACTGCCCATCCTAGATTATATAATAATATCGTTACATATAATGGTGAAAGTGGCATTGTTCCGTCTCAATCCTCACGCGCCAGGATAGATTATAACACAATTCAACATAATGGAAAACATGGTATTGATTCAGTTTCCGTTCTTGCGAATGGGCGTCCTACGATCATAAACAATAATATTTCTTATAATAACTTGCATGGCATAAACTGTTTTATGAGCTCACATCCGACAATATCCAATAATGAAATACAATTCAATAATGGTACAGGGATCAATATTGACGGCGCTTCGCCTAGAATAAATACAAACAACAAAATAGCTTATAATAAACAACATGGCATCTCATGTAATTTTTCTTCAAGAGCTCGTATTACAAATAACAATATAATCTCTGGAAATGATTGGAATGGGATCTACGTAAATAATTCGAATCCAACCATAGAAAATAACAAGATCACATATAATGATTGGTCCGGGGTTTGGCTGCAGGAATCGTCGAATGTCAGATTAGTAGGCAATACGATCAATCAAAATTTGAAGAATGGCCTATCATCATCTTATAATTCGAAAGCCGAAATTGAAACGACATTGATCAATAATAATGGCGATTTTGGTATTGTTTGTATTGCTTCGGCTCTGGATATCACCAACTCCGAGGTGAAAAATAACGGTAATGACGGCATTTATCTATTTTCGGCCTCGATCACGGTTATTAATGATACCCAGATCAATAGTAATACGGGTGACGGTATATTTTGCAAATCCTCGTCGCCTACAGTCGAATTATCTACAATATTGAACAACCAAGCTAATGGAGTTTATGCAGATTTTTATTCCAGACCTCAGTTAATAAATACCTCGATTACCAGTACGAGTGGCCTGGATTATAAGGTCACCGGCAACTCACATCCGGTCAGCCTTAACACAACTTTTACGAAAAACAAGGTTAATATCGATCCGACCTCAAGTTTGACGGTGCAATGGTTTCTGAATCTAAAGGTCACGAATTCAAGCGCAGGGCTGATATCAGGAGCACATGTAAAATTGATCAACCTAAATTCGCTCGAGGTGGCGAATAGCAGGACAGATCAGAATGGAACTATATACTGGGTAGTGGCAACAGATTATGTAGAATCTGCGGGTCTCCAAAGGACGATGTATACCCCCCATGACCTATCGATCCTAAGAGACGGTTATCAACCCTATAACTCGCCCTTAACAATGGATCAAACTAAATGGTTGGAAATAGTTTTGAACCATGTACCGACCCGTCCCAGCAACTTTGTGCCGGTGACGACCCACAATTTGACGCCGGAACTAAAATGGAGCCCGAGCATCGAAGAGGATCTTGATCCGGTGACCTATCATTTGAGCCTGTTTGAAGGTACTGATAATACCAGTACGATATTGGTTGATAATGCGATTTTGACCACCCCAAGTTATAAAATTGTGGCGCCGTTGATATTGGAATATGGTAAGAGCTATTTTGTGGAGCTGTATGCGGATGATGGTAAGGGCGGGATCTCGCCGAAACTGTTGCAGATCTTCGAGGTGGTGAATACCAGGCCCCAGACGCCCACACTTGAATTGTTACCGGTAGGGCCAAAAACTTATGATAAGTTAGTTTGTAATATTACTGCACCATCAATAGATGATGATATTGAGCCGGTCGATCTGATCTTCTATACTTATAAATGGTATAAGAACGGTGTCCTCGAAAATGGATATACAACCTCGAATGTAACTGCAACATCTAACGAATTACCTGCTGTGGCAACCACTAAAAATGACGTGTGGAAATGTGAGGTCACACCTTGGGATGGTATTGAACTTGGTGTGACGGCTAAGGTCCAGGTGGTGATCCAGAACTCCGCACCCGGGATCGTAGAACCGCTCGAAGATTTTGAGATCGACGAGGACACCGTGGATTACACAACTATCGATCTTGACAAGGTATTCGAGGACGCCGATAATGATAGTTTATTGTTTAGAGCTGAAAGGGTAGCGACCAGTGGCGGTTATAACATAAAAGTTGATATCGACGAGCCGACCGGGAGAGTGACCTTGCAACCGAACCCCAACTGGCACGGCAAGGATATAATAATTTTCTATGCTACGGATAATGATGGTGAAGAGATTTACGAGGGCGTGGAGATCACTGTACGCTCTGTAAACGACCCGCCTGTACTGAATCATACCGCGAACCGGAGCGTGTACGAGCACCAGTGGCTTTACTTAAATTTGGACGGTTATGACGACGCGGATCCAAAAGATGATCTTGTCTATGAAAATGATGCATTGGATATCATACCGGGGTTGAGGAAGGATAAAAATTATTTCTTTGATAAAAATACAGGTGAGCTTTCGATCGAGACCGATACTGATATGATCGGGAGCTATATAATCACGGTCGGTGTTTCTGATGGCAATGAAAATGGAACTGTAATCCAACAAGTCGAGATCGTGGTTTTGAACTATAACGATGCGCCATCCGCCAAGATCACCACGCCATCAACCGGCACCAAGATCAACACTACCACCCCCATAGATCTGTCGGCACAGGCTGCAGACCCAGATCTTGAAATTGCATCTGCAAATGAACAGTTACAATATATTTGGAAATCGAACATTTCCGGAATTTTGGGCAATGAACTAACGCTGAAAAATGTATTGTTAAAAAAAGGATCACATAAGATCAGTTTTATCGTGACAGATAGTGGTGGGTTAGAGTCCAAATCCGAGATCACGATCCAAGTGGTCCAGATCGTGGGTCCAAGCGATGGGCCGGATATAATTAATGGTAATGGGCCGGGTCCTAGCGATAACGGCGGAGGAGGTACCGATGGCGAGAAGAGTGATGAGATAGATATGACATATATTTATCTTTTGGTGATAGTAATTATTGTGTTGGCATTGATTTTGACCTTATTTGTATTTAAATATTCCAAAGCACGACGCGAGGTTGCAAGTATGGATCCCGAACCGGAACCGTCGCCCAGGCCTGAGATGGGAGCCGGACCTATAATGCCTTTACAGCAACTGCCGGCAGCGCCGTCCGAGGATGAGGATGCGGCGGTGCCCAAGCCGGAGGTACAGACGCCAGCGGCACCGCCACCACCCCCGCCCCCAACACCAGCGCCGGTGGCAGAGCCACCTGCGGAAATTGCGCCTGAAACTACAGAGGCGCCGGAACAACCAGCTACCATTACGGAAACTGCGTTAACTGCGAAATTGATCGCGACCGCACCTACCTCGGATATGCCGACCGCGACACCATTACCATCGCCCGCAAAGACCGGTGAGAGTGCTGCTGCGACACCACCATCAGACAAAACCAATGTTGGGGGAGGTGGATCGAGTGACGATTAAAAAGTATGGAGTGGCGGTTGTTATCATAATGTTCGTTTTAAATATTCTTGCCAGCGGGAGTTCTATCAATAATATCCATACCGGGCAAGAACCTGGCTCTACAATAGAGATCGGAGCTTCAAACTTTGGCATTCCCTCAAGCACGCGAGGAACTATTTTGGATCTAAATAATAAAGCGGATGTGACATTCTTCGGGGTAGATAAAAAAGATAATTATGGTGATACGCTTTGGACCGGCGATATTGACGGCGATACTATAGATGAATTGATGGTCGGCACGCCTTGGGTAGAGAGCCAGGCTGGAAATGTGTCGGTAATTTATACAACCTTCAAAAGCCAATTTGATCTGGAGCAAGACGCAGAGTTAATAATCAAGGGCAAGAACTCGTTCTCGGCTCAGGACCATTTTGCGGTCTGTACCGGAGATATTGACGGGGACGGTAAGGAAGATATTATTACCGGTGCGTGTTTCTCTGATAGCGGGCCGGGTGGGTTACGGTACAATGCAGGGGAGGTTTGGGTAATATATGGAGATACAAAGAGTAATTTGGGCAATTTAATAGATCTCAAGACCAACGCCGACATAACAATTTTCGGTGCGGAGCTCGGCGATACTGCAGGTTATGCAGTTTGCACCGGCGATATTGATGGCGATAACAAAGATGATATTATAATAACTTCGCGATATGCGCCTTCAGGGTTGGGGAATGGCACGATCCATGTGATCTACGGTGATACCCGCGGTAATCTCGGTACCCAGCTTGATTTATTAAATGCACCCTTGACGATCTCTGGTATCGATGGCCTAGATTATGCCGGCAGTACACTCGCAACCGGCGATATCAACGGCGATAACAGAGACGATATTATTATCGGAGCCTCAAGGGCTGAAGGGCCAAGTAATTCTCGTACCGAAGGTGGTGAGGTCTACATTATTTATGGCGATACCAAAGCCAATTTAGGCAGCCAGAAAGATCTAGCTACCGACGCGGACCTGGTGATCTACGGGGCGGATGACCACGACCAATTTGGTCATTCCTTAGCTTCCGGAGATATTAACGGGGATGGAAGAGATGATATTATTATCGGGGCCGAGGATTCGGATGGTGTGGCGAATTCAAGATACAATTCGGGTGAGACCTATATATTCTACGGTGCAGGTTCGTTACCCGGCACTTGGGACCTCAGCACCGTTGCGGCGAGTGTGACGATCTACGGCGGGGATGTGGGTGATGGTGCGGGGTCGGCAGTAGCGGCTGCCAAAATTAACAATGATAATTTCGCTGATATTTTGATCGGGGCGGGATCCGGTGATGGTTATAACAACCAGCGCGAAGATGCCGGTGAAGCCTATGTGATCTACGGCGATACGACCGCGAACCTTGGAACCGCTCTTGACCTAGCTTCGGACTCGGATATTATTCTATACGGTGTCTCGCCTCATGACCATACAGGTTCAACCGTTGCACTGGGTGATTTAGATGGAAACGGTAAATCTGATATCATTATTGGTGCCGAAGATGCAAACAGCGAAAGAGGTAAGGTTTATCTGGTATATACCGACCCGCCGGATATAGAGAGCCCATTTTTGAACCTCGTCAATGGCCATGGCACTGATGGTAAATTGTGCTATGCTCGATACGAGCCTTATGTTTTTAATATGGATATTATCGATGAATTTGGGTTCGATGATCTGGAAGCTGTAAGTTTAACTTTGGAGCTGGGTGAACATGGCGAGATCGAATACCAATGGCTCGCCCAGACCGACAGTTTCCAAGAGGTCTATGACCCGAACAACTATGCAAACCTCGTAAGTACAAGTTCTGATAGTTCTAATGATAACAATAACACTTGGACCTTGGATTTCAAGCTCGACTTCAATTTCAAGTTTCCAACTGAGCAGTTAGTGAGTTGTAAGGTGAACGGTAAAGGTTTCAAAGGTTTAGAAAGCACCAATATCTATCCTAATATTTTTCGGATCGAAAATGACCTGGAATTTAGTGGGGGATTAGTGGTGCAGAATTCGACCAATGTCATACTCACCGAAAATGCGTGGACTCGCGGTGGTGAGAAACTATCATGGTCGGGGTTGAAGGTGATTTATGAGGATAGTGACAATATATACCCGGATGATAAATATTTCAATGTTACGCTCACAGATGGTTATAATATTGAATGGAAAGATACGAACAGCTCAGGCCAGGTATTTTATCTCGAATCCGATGAAGCCACGATCTCAGGGAGTTTATCACATGTTCTAACAATTACCGAAATTCCGGGTGGCGGTACGGATAAGTCTGATTTACCGCCATTTTTCACTAATATCGATGCGAACTTGCCACCACCTCCAAATAATGTTGTGGTTCATGCCGATTCTTATTTTGACGCTCAGGTGCGTTATGATGACGATACACGTATTTTCGTGACCTGGACCCCCGAACCGGATCTGGAATCGGAGATCGTTGGGTACTATTATTCTTTGACAAATAATGAATTCACAAATAATGGTGTCTGGACGACGACCCCGACCGGAGAGTTCACAGGTGTAACTTCGGGGGAGCTGGAGGTTTACGTTTGGGCAATGGATAATGCTGGCAATATCGGTGGCACTGCAAGCGGTACGATTTTCATCGATCTACAAAATGTCCATTTTGAGAATGCCGCACCGACCTCTGCAGTTTGGCAAAACACCCAGACCCCGATATGCAGTATTAGAGTAATAGATGAAGGTGGTGCAGGTATCGATTTCGAGACCATCCAGTACTCTATCTCTAATAATGGGGTAGCTAATTATGGCAATTGGAGCTCTGCACAGATATTGGAAATTGAAAGTGAGAACTTAGTTGAGTGTAGTGTGGAACCTTATTTCAGTGAGGGTGTGAATAATTATATTAAATGGCGCGCTAAAGACCAAGCGTCGAGCGATTATATCGAGTCGGAAGATTATTTGATCAAAGTAGACTCGAAAGATGTCGCTTTTGATCTGACCGCCCCCCAGACGAAGGTTTGGCTGGTTGGTAATACGGTTTCGTGCAGTATATCGATCAGTGATCTTGGCGGCTCCGGTGTTAATGCTACGAGCATTGAATATGCGGTTTCTACAAATAATATTTACAGCTACAGTGATTGGCGCCCGGCGAATTTGGTGAATAATGCAGAAAGTATTGTTCATACGGTCCAAATTGATTTATTGGACGGTAAGGAGAATTATATTAAATGGCGGGCAATGGATGTTGCGGGGAATGGCAACACCGTTTCGATAGATTATAATATCTGGATAAATACTGCGCCCCAACTCGTGATCTCTTCACCTGAGGATCATTCAATATTTCTAGCAGATACAAACATCTGGTTTGACGCAAGTGAGAGTACGGATTCAGACCAGGATCAATTAAGGTTCTATTGGGTATCCGATCTGGCGGGTGCGATCGGTTACAGCTCGCAATTTAAGCGGATGTTGTTGCCCGGCACACATAAGGTTACAGTGTATGTTGATGATGGTTATACCCACAATGTCTCGCGCACGCTCACAATAACAAGTTACGAGACCGATACTGATAATGACGGCACCCCCGACCATCTTGATGACGATGACGATAATGATGATATCCCGGATTGGTGGGAGGAGCAATATGGTCTAAATTCTAAGTACGGTGCAGATGCGGGTAAAGACTTGGATAAAGATGGATATAGCAATATTAAAGAATTTCAATTGAATTCCAGCCCGTTAAATTCAAGCGACCCACCATCCAATGGAACACCCATAGAAGATACAACACCACAATCCGAGGCATCTGAAGAGGTTAATATTGAATGGATTTTGGCACTTATTGTAATAATCATTATTTTGGTAATTTTGATCATAATAATTTTTATACAAGTACGAAAGACCCAAAACCGAGCGCAACCAGAGCCCGAACCTTCAAAAGCACCAGAAGAGCATTCACAAGCGCCAAAAAGTATTCCGACAGCGCCTGCGGAGGATGATGTTGGGGCAGGGGCAGGGCCGGAAGCACCACGAGTGCCGCCATTACAATTGCAAGATCTGAACTCTAACGACCAGTCGCCCCAACCGTGAATTTACGAACTTTCGGAGTTTTATAAGTTTATGATTATAATTCTTAGAAATGTAGACCTTGTTTTACATTTTCAATGTAATTTTACTATTAAATATGTAATTTTGCCCAAATATTTTTTATATGATAAAATATATACAATGAATAATAGTAGATATTAAGGGGTGAAAAAAAAGTTTTAATACTGCGCATTATTGAGATTAGCATGCGCTGTTAAGACATGGCATCCTTTTAAGAGCGCCGAGGTTTTGACCATTCCACGGCCTAACCTCATCGCGTTGCTAGTGCAAAAGTGATGATGGCGCAAAGCGCCAAGGTTTCGGCTGACTTCGCAGCCTATACCTCAACGAAATCTCTTCGAGTTTTCGCCAAGGTGTGGGCTGGCTTTGCAGCCCTACCTCATCGCTTTGCTAGTGTAAAAGCGATAATGGCGCAAAGCGCTAAGGTGTGGCGCGATATAAATAACAATAAGCCTTAGGAGGGAGGCAAAATATGAGGCGAAAAGCAATCCTATGCGCATTTGCGGCAACCATAGTACTACTAATGATCTTAAGTACAATACCTTCGACCGTCGGAAGTTCAGATGGTGGGGGTGGCGGGAGTAGTACTCGCGGGACTGTGTTTGAGATCGGAACTGACGTACAAGAATTACCGCCAGCCAAATGCGGGCTATTTTTACCGTTCATGAAACACCAACTTGCTGGTTACTCGAACGGTGGTAGAGGTATGTTGCTTTATAACCAACCGCTCCTCTTGAAGTATGGTATGGATAAGGATGGTGACCTAACAAGAATTTCATTAATGAACATGATGGGCGGTCAGATCTACACACATCCAGATGCAGGAGCACAATTTGTAACTGGTTCCTGTTCCATCCTGAATTTTAAAATAACAATGGCTTTGAGTGCAAGACCTTCAGTTACAACTACTACATACACTAGTTTCTATGATATCGCTGGCCCTACCGTTGTATATTACAGACCGGGTTGGCTTCCAATTAAAGCCACACATATGACCTGGATGGACTTCCCACTCGATACACCCTTTTATTGGGACGGCACGAGCAGTCTCGTCATTGAATATGAATGGGATGATGTTTCCGGCCAGAGTTTGGGCTTTGCTCATGGTGGGACTTGGACCGGTGGTTATAACAACATCAAGGGCAATGTAATGGTAGGTACTTTTATGGGAGTAAATTACAATACTATCTTATGGAGCCCTTACGATAAATCCAGTTCAGGATATATTTATACACCACCAGATGATAATCTACCAGTTCTACAGATCGAAGGTAATTTCGGTATACCTGCAATTGTTGATGTCGATCCAGACACCTTGAATCTAGATTCCATGGGCAACTGGGTGACTCTTAGAGTCCTGGATTTCCCAGAGAATCCGGAATATGAACCTTCACAGGTTATCGACGGCACCGTAATCCTAATCGATATCGGTTCTGACTTGAATGGACCTTCAGGCCCCGAAGATGAGTATTACATGTGCAAAGTCGACCGATTAGCTCTTGAAGATGCAATCGGTGCCCCAGGTGATAGTATCGAGCTTGTGGCTAAAGGCGATGTAGCAGATACCTCATTTGAGGGTACTTGTACAATACGCGCTATTCATGGACCGTAGACCAGACATAATAAATAATAACTAAAAAACCTGATTTGATGTGTTGGAAAAACCAACCATCATTTCTCTCTCTTTTTTTATTTTTTTTTATATTAAAAATATTTTTTTTAATAACTTTTTGTTGATTTAATGTCTCCAATATTTATGTAAATTTACTATATTTTGAAGTAATTTTACCAGAACAATTTATATATAATTATTACAATATGAAACCCTATACCATTATAAATGGGGGGCCCTTAGTATTAAAAATACATATAATCAATATTAGGGGCTGACATGAGAACACATTTGTGATAATAAAAAAGGAATGGGGCGATTGGTATCGCCCAACACAAGTGAATAATCTGCGCCAAGGTGTGGCGCGTAATAAATAACAATAGGCCTTAGGAGGGAGGCAAACATATGAAGAAAATAACTATAGGGGCATTAGCAGCTTTGATTACAGTGCTGTTGTTAGTTAGCGTAATACCAATGAACACTAGCAGCTCGACCGACACATCACGAGGCAGTGGAGATATTGACGCGCTTGTACTTTACGCGGACTCCAATAATTATGGTGTCCATACAATGCTAAATGCGGATTCAAGATTTGGATCCGTAGTCGTAAGGGAAGCATATATGACTGCAACCCCAAGTCTTGCATACCTTCAACAATTTGATGTCGTAGTAACCTGGACGAATTTACCATATAATAATGCAGTTCTAATGGGTAACACTATGAAAATGTATGTGGATAATGGCGGCGGTGTGCTTTTACTCGCATTTAGCTCGATTGCAACTACGTGGAACGGATATCAACTACAGGGGTCGTTTTATTCTATGGGCTATAACCCAATTGGATATTCGAGTAGTTATGGCTTAAATACCGCTATCCGGATAGGAAGTATCATCCAACCCTCGCACCCGATCTTGGACGGTGTAAGTGATGTCGGACCTGGTTTTCATATATATACCTCGTCAATGAGCGCAGGTGCAAGTCCGATTTTCTATTGGAATAATGGATATTTGGGCTGTGCAGTAAAAGAGATCGGTCCCGGCCGAACTTGTGGCTTGAACCAGATGCCTGGTTATGATGTAGGCGCACACTGCGATCTTATTATCGCAAATGCAGCGGCATGGGCGGCTGGTATCAGTGCGATCGCAGCGAATGTGGAATTAAATCCACAATCTTTGAACCTTGATTCGATGGGTAACTATGTAAGCTTTAAGGTATATGATTTCCCAGACAATCCGGAATATACGGCCAACGATGTCGATAGTTCAACCTGTAAAGTAGAAGATGTGGGTGCAGACCTAAAATTCGGTACTTACAATGACAATAAATATATAGGTAAAGCCGATAGATTAGCAGTCGAAGATGCGATCGGTGCACCGGGAGCTGAAGTCGAAGTTGGTGTGTCCGGTCAGCTCAACGACGGTACTGGATTCAAAGGAACAGCAACGATCAAAGCGATCCAAAACTAAAATTGATGATGTTTGATCATCTCTAACATCATCTTCTCTCTTTTTTTATTTTTTTTTAATTTTTACCAGTTAATTTGTTTTTTAAGGATTTAGGCCATTATAGATCCAAATGGAAGTTTTCAGTTTGTAGTTTTTGGTTTGTAGTGGAAAATACTGTATCCCAAATCCTTTAAAGGTTACGAAGTTCGGTTATATATCAATCATTAACCGAGCATTGTAACCGAATTTCGATACGGGTACATTCGTACCCTCAGGCCTCGCTTGATTTGAGCACAATACACCCTATAATCAAGCTCAACCTACGGGCCTCGTAACCGTAGAACGTAACCCGTGTAAACATTTGGGATTTTGGATCTTGAAACTAAATGGGGGGGAGGGGTAACTACAAACTGTAAACTGAAAACTCCAAACTTATATGGAAAATAGTGGCAAACTGGAATCTCTGATCCACCATGGCAATAATTAATCAATCTTACCACTTAATGAAAAAAAGAATCAGGACAAATTTATTTATCCGCGGGTGGAAGCTTAGGCTGTGGCGGTTTAGGTTTTATTCGTGGCGTTGGCGGAACTGAAGCCTTAATTTTGGGTTGGGTCGGCTGTGCCGGTTTTAAAGGTGCTATTGAAGGCTGCGGTTGTGGGGACGGTTGTTGGGGTGGGGTCGTAGGTGGCTGATGCACCGCGGGTGGTGTGGCGGGCCGTTGCGGTGGCGGGGCGGGGGGGGGCATCTGCGTGGGGGGTTGAGCTGGCTGTGACGGGAATGGCCCTCGCCCCAATATATCAACACCTTTTGTTGACGGGTCTTTTTCTTCGGGCAATAACTCCTCTTTGGGTATTAAAACCAACAGCATTTTATCGATATCTTTGAACTTATCCATATCTCCAACCCAATTACGGAGCGGCTCGGAATATTTTGTTTCGATGTTCTTCAATAACTTGATCGTTTTCACTCGTAATTTCTTGGTGCCGCGCCCTGAAAAGATCAATGCCAGATATGTGTATTCACCACGCTCCAGCAGGATCTTGTTCTCACCTAATTTCAGCTCCTGAAGTGTATACTCCTCTTCAGAATCTGCTGCACGGCCTGAGAATGTGTCCTTAATAAATTCCTGGACCGCTGTAAACATACCGCTTACGATCTCTTCATCATATTCCGTGCTGGATTTGCGCATCTGATGGGCGATCAATATGCCGCTCTTATGAACTAAAAATACCTCTTCAACGCTAAACTTGGTCAATCTGGTATATGCTAATGAACTTACTATTAAAATTATTATTAACAGCAATAATAGGATCCACCAATTTTCAATGATCTGATCCAATAATGTCGGTATTTCATCCTCTTCGACAGTTACTATTATTTCTCTAGATACCTGTGCTTTGCCGTCACTAACCGTAAGTATTATTGTTCTTTTACCGGGTTTTGAATAATTAAACGTTAAGACCCTACCATTAACCTCTATACTCTCATCGTCAGTTGTTACGGTAAGATTATATATCGCATCATCTACATCAAACAGATATTCCTCAAGATTAAATTGGGTTTGAAGTTTTGCCTCAACGTTGATCTCTGGGATCTCGAAAATTACAGGCGCGTCATTAACAGCTAACACATGAACTGTTATTGTATCGTCCTTTCTTGAATTGGTAACTGTATCTACACCGATGAACGTAACTTTTTCACTCCCATAGAAATCTTTTGAAGGATAAAAACTTACCATTGCTAAGCCACTTGATTCAACAATTTTTACATCTAAGTGATTTGCATTATAACCTTCAACTTCAAAATGGCTCCCACCATCCGGATCCTCGAAATAATCCCATAAATTAAATGCATCCGTGAAATTGGTGTCCTCATTGAATCCTACATCTCCAATTGAAATTTTTAAGGATATTGGATAAAATTCTGTTACTGTAACTATAAATTCATCGGAATCAATAAATTCGCCGTCCGAAACCCAAACCTTAACTGATACATCATAGGGCATTATTTCCATTTTGGGGAACCATAACATTAAAACAAGATTGTTGTTCGGGTCGTTTTTTACATTATCTTGTAATTCTTCGGTAGACCACAATTTCAGATCATTGGTATCATTATCATCTTGTATGTAATCCTCTAAATCATACGGTATGAACTCGTCATAATGTATAGATATGTTCTGGATGCCTTCGATAACAGGCGGATCATTAACCTCAATCACAATGACCTTCATCGTATTCTCGATAAAAGCTTCCTGGTCACTTGCTTTGAAGGTTATTATCTCAATGCCATTCCAGTCATGAGCAGTAAAATCCACGGTGCCATCATCATCAATAAATGCCACTACCTTTTTGGCGTTATGGGTATAAGTTAATATGTCCCCATCCTGGTCTTTAAAATATTGATTCAAATCGACAAAATCATTAACAGTCTCACCCTCCTTAAACTCGAGATCGGGCAATGGTTTTATTATTTCCGGCGGGAAATTATCCGAGATCTTGATCTGAACCTGTTTGTCGGTGGTCAATCCCTCAGGGTCTTTCACAGTAAATATAACGGTCTCTGTCTGCCAAAGCATGTCTTCCGGGTAAGTGATCGTAAGAATTAGACTATTAACCGATATGTGATCTTGGTCTGAGGTTGTAAGTGTCAGATCCTCATCGGCATGATCTACATCTTCAATATATGAAGATAGATCCCAGGGATATGGTTGATCGGCTTTGACCGATATCGAGTTTGCCATCTCAATTGAGAATTCAGGTGCATCATTTATCGAATTTATTGTTACCAATACCTTTACTGTATCTTCCAATTTGTCAGAATCCCATAAATGAAAGGTAATTGTTTCCGACCCGAAGATATCTTGGATGCTGGTAAATGTAAAGGTATCATCGGTACGGTTGTGCCCCGAGATCTGATAAAGGGTTTTATTGTGACCTGTGATATACCACTTAAGATCCTCACCCGAATCTTCGGGATCGGATTCATATTGGGTCATACTAATCACAACCGGCACGAAATCTTCGTTCCAGGTCCATATGAGTAAATTGAAATCGTCTGAAATTGTCGGCGGATTTTTTCCAAAGGTAATGTTCTTTACCTTATCTTCGCCCTTCAATCCGACCTCATCTACGGCGGTTGCTCTCAGGTCAACAGTGGTGACAACGGTAAAATCGGTCTCCCATTTGTAATTCCCGGATACTCCCGGCACGTATAGATCTTCGATCTGGTGCCAGATGGTATTATCCTGTGAATATTCAAATCTGATATACTCTGTATCTGCCGACGTCGTATATTTTATATCACAAAAATTAGAGAAACTTTCACCGTATGATGGTGAGGTTATTGTTATACTTGGCGGTACATTGTCAATTTCGATCCCGACATTCATCCCGTCACCGATCTTGTCACTGTAATCCGTTGCAGTCGCTCTTACCAGCATATATTCCGCATTTAAATTCGCAATGTTCCAGGTCACATTCCAACCATCTAAAGCAATCTGATCTAAGCCGATCATGACCCAAGCATTACCATCGTCAGTTAGATTATTTTCATTTGTGTCATTGTAATAATCAAATACGATCTGTTTGGTATCTTGATCCGAGACTGCGATAACAAATAGATTATTACCCGTATGATGTGAGAAATTTGCAGGTGTAATTATCCTGGGATGTGGGGTCTTAGTGTCGATCGTTGTATTTACATCCGGTATTGTACCCGCAGAGGGCACGCCGCCAAGCTCGATATTACTTGCATTATCAACTGCAACAGTAAAAAATCCATATTTTGTCTCCGAGGGTGCCGTGAAATTTATCGGGCTTACTGTAAAATTATATTGTGTTGCAGCTTGAAATTTAGTCCAGGTCTGGCTGTCGTCATCCGTGTAATATAGGTTGACATGATCCAACCCGCTCAGCGAATCACTCCCGTTATAGGGAACATTAAACGTTAAACTTGATTGAAATGTACTTAATGGGCCCGCCTTCGAGGTTGGTGGGGTCGTGTCGATCGTTGTTGTCGCATCCGGATTTAAAGGTACTGGAAGTTCCCTGTTATTTGCGTTATCAACGGCTATGGTATAAAAATCATATTTTCCATCGGCAGTGGAATTATACCTGATCGGATTCTCGCTAAAATTACCTGAGGTGTAGGTGCTATCCATATATTTTTTAAAATTCATGAATCCCGAATCAGCATACCATAATTCTACATGATGAACGCCACCGGACTGTGCAGGGTCGCTTGAGCTATATGAAATATTTACGCTATTTGTATTAATGTAGGTGGGGAGAGGGTTAGCTTGAGATTGTGGAAGCTGGGTATCTTTAAAAATATAGATGAATTCAGTATCATTGCTATTACCAAGCGTGTCATTACATAAAAGATACACGGTATTATTCCCTTCAATTACTTTCGACCAGTCTAATCCCCATTCGCTTGTAAATGAATCTGCATTGGTAAACACATCCGTCCAAGAGCCGGTTTTGGTGCCTATCTGGTATGCGCCAAACTCTAAGGTGTTATTACTTTCACCGCCATACAGAAAATCAACATCGATAATAGAACCCGGGTTCGAGGAATTATATGGGCCGTAATCCTTTTTATTGACCTGTACCTCAGGTGGATATTTATCGGTGATCAATAACGATACATTATCAAATCTCACAAGACATTCATCAAGTGTTAATGCTGAGCCGCTAGGTACGATTATATTATTTTGAAATTGCAAACTCAATAAATAAGGACCTTTACCTGTCATTAAATTTCCGACATCTGCTGTGACCGTGTTCCAAGCCACTTTGGTATTTAAATTCACGGATTTATCGATTACCGAAGTCGGATTTTGTGATTGATTGATATATGCACGTATATAGCCGATAATAATCCCCACTGGCATTGGTGTACCATCAAATTTAACTACTGCATAATCGAAACTTAATTTAACGGCAGCAGGAGAATTACGGGTAGCTTTGGTTTTTTGGATGGTCTGGTTTATTGATGCATTATCCCATTCATTTACGGGGCCGAACCACATGGGGGGTGAAGCCTTATCAATTGTTACATTGGCCTTTTTCACGCCGCTTTCGTAATTAGCCAGTAGATAAACTCCATTTGAATAGCTCCAATCTGAATTTATTGTAAAATCTCCATTTTTTACTAGTTCAATGGGCCCTACGGTTTGATTTCGTGCGCTCCTGCTTTGAAGGGTCAAATTATAGGCAAGTGAAAAATTTAAAATAGGCAAGATCAACATTAATGTGCAGAAAATAATTAGTATTTTCAAACCATTAATTTTGTTGATCATAATATTAACACATCCATAATGCTTAGGCATTTTTTCATAAGTTTATATATTGAATAGGTTAAGCTATTAAATATAGAATTCTAAAGGTTAATGGTTAATTAAATATATAATATTTATAGGGTAATTCCACATATTTATAACTTGTGGAATATATATTTCTTTCTAAAATGTTTTCAAACAATATCGAATTTTAATTTCAAGCATTAACTTAACGTTCAGTCACATGGTCGTAAAAGAATAAATTCACAGCGAAAAATAAAAAACTTTTTCCCGACAATTTTTTTTGTTATTAATTAATTTTGAACCAATAATGGCAGTTATATTAGGGTAGATCACGATTTCTATCAATCTGTTATGATTGGGGTTTTACCCCTTTTTTAGATTTATTACTAATGAAACTAGAAATTAATGTAAAAATCATTTAAAGAGTAAGAAATTTTTATATAAGATTAGCGATATATATGTATGTAACACCTTAGCAAGCTATGGTGTAGCAAGGGAGGGTTAGATTAACCTGCACCTTCGAGAGGATATAACTAAAATATTGGAATTTGCGCCTAATGGGGCGCGTAATAAATACCAAATTGCCTTTAGGAGGAAGGCTATAGATGAGGAAAAGCGTAATATTTGCATTAGCAATATTGGTCGCGGTGACCATGCTGACCTGCGTGCTACCACTATCATCATCTGAAGAGAGTTCGAGATCGAAGTCCAAACATAGGGAGATCGTATATTTCGATGATTTTAGTTCGAATGAAGAATGGACAATACACAGCTATTGGGAGATCGGAGTTTTAGGGCCAACCCCTGCTGGTTTCAACGGTGCGGATCCAATGTATGACCACAGCACATCGTTTGATAACCAAGTCTTGGGAAGTAGGGTACCTGGTACCTTCCGGGGACAGTATTACCAATACCGTTGGGCTACCAGCCCTGTCATTGACTGCAGCAATTATGGCGAGATAACAATTGAACATTGGACTCATGACCACACGGATTATATAGTATGGCAGAACTGGTATCTTGAAGTTACCGATCATCAAGGAAACTGGCAAAGGCTATGGTACGGCTATTATTATCCCGGAGTATCGGATACCACCTGGAGATTAATTGGGCCTATTGATGTATCGTTATACGCCGATGATAACCCGAATTTCCAAATTAGATTTGGATATTATTGCAGATCTGGCGTATATACAACAGCCGGTAGAAATATCGATGACCTGGAAATCATAGGTGTCCCGATCGGCATACCGGCCGAGGTAGTCGTTGAGCCCCAAACCCTCAACCTTGATTCACAAGGTAATTACATAAATATCAAGGTCGAGGATTTTCCAGACAATCCTGAATATTCGCCGAATGACGTTGATCCCGCAACAGTAACGATCTCAGGCATATCTTCCATCGAAAAGTTCGGTACCGCCAATGATAATAGATTTATTATCAAAGCCGACAGACTTAGCTTGGAAGACTCTATCGGATTACCGGGAAATGAGGTCGAACTTGAGATCAAAGGTGGACTTTATGACGGTACCAAATTCAAAGGTACCGTCACGATCAAAGTGAATTAGCAATAGTGATACTCAATTGAATCTAGTTACATCAGTGATTTTATCTTGTTTTAGCCTTGGCTCTAACCATATTTTAAATTTTTAGGTGTAGTAATTACACCTAATATCTGATTTTTATTTGCTAAAATATGGTTTATTCCCCTTTTTATAGATAATATACCTGACCATTTATCACCCTTGCGATTGAGATATTCACTACTTAATTGATCATGCTGCTGTTAACTTGGTATTTTTTTCATTTTCTTATAGGAATTTCAATGTTTTTAACAAAGGATGGAGGCCTTCAGTGTGGGGATGAACGAAGTTCATGCACACACCGAGGGTTATTTTCGAAGAAAATGACCCGTGTCCTCCATCCTTTAAAAATTGCCTATGAATTCAGACAATTTCATTTATTCTTAAATTGCGGTTTGCGTCGTTCTAAGAACGCAAGCATCCCTTCTTTCTGGTCAAAGGTATCGAACAATTCAGACCAGGCTTCGATCTCGTGTTTTAAACCCTCTTGAAGTGACGTTTCTAATACCAAATTTATCGAACGTTTGGCTTTAACGATCGCAACTCGACTTTTACTTGCAATAGTTTTGGCTATAGCCATTGTGGCATTCATAAGCTCGTTATTAGGTACAACTTGATTCACCAACCCCACCTCTAACGCTTCCAAAGCATTTACTTGCTTACCGGTATAAATTAGCTCTTTCGCCTTACCGATCCCAATAATTCTTGCTAACCTTTGGGTACCGCCCCACCCGGGTATAACCCCGATATCAATTTCAGGCTGGGCAAACACCGCATCTTCAGCTGCGATTCGGATATCACAGGCACAAATGAACTCAACACCGCCACCCATTGTGAAGCCATTGATCGCCGCTATTACTGGCACCGGTAAGGATTCTAATTTATTCGCGATCTGATGACCAAACCCGGAAAATTTACGCGCTTGATCCGGATCGTGATTGTACATCTCTTTGATGTTGGCACCGCCGGTGAAAACCTTTTCTGAGACGCTTCCAAGAATCACTACTTTCACTTCAGTATCGTGACTTATTTTTTTCAAGATCTCATTCATTTGCTCTAAGGCTTGAGTACTGAAAATATTCAAATGATCCGGGTTATTTAATAAAATTGTAGCAATTCCATTCTCTATTTTATGATCAATTAATTTATCGACCTGGGACATGCTCTCTCATCCTCGATTTTATTTTATTATTAATAAAAGGCTTGATATTGTATTTTATTTCAATATTTTTTATCATAGTTATTATTAGTGCAAAGGATTTTGGATAAAGGAAATAGGGCGTTTTTCGGGATTCGCCCTTAGGAGTCAGGAGTTAGGAATTAGGACTCAGGACCCAGGACGCAGTAACCAGGACACAGGACGCAGGACCAAGGACTCAAGACCC
>CBDVCJ010000012.1:0-26606 GCA_965372445.1 uncultured Thermoplasmata archaeon
GTTTTCGATTGAGAATTCCTTCGGAATTCCCAAAGCGACAGACGATAGGCGAAAGCAACTATCGCCTTTCGCCTCTCCATAGACAATCCTTAATCCTCAATCCACAGAGCCGGCGTTGGTCTGTCTTCTTTTTGCCATTAGGGGTTTGATCAATTCAAAGTAAATGAAGGGCCCTGCGAAGATTAAAACAAAAACATTCATCCAAATATTTTCGGACGAAAAAAAAGTAAATGTCTGGATTTTTACTGCGACAGGAAATAGTAAATAATATCCACTTTCGATCGTACCTTGAAATATATCTGCGCCCAGATGCAATAATGCACCGCCGGAGAAACAAGTAAAAGCTAATTTATTGTTTTGGAAAAATTGTGAAAATATACCCGCAACCAAAATTGGGATTATAATAGAATGAAAAGGTTCAAAAAACCAATGACTGGAGGTTTCACTAAACAGGTCTACGACCATAAACAGTTTACCGATATCGGGCATCAGCACACCGATATAAACTAATGCTCGCCATTTGCGGTTGACTTTGAATATTTCACAGATCATCCAACCGATGATCACATGGATGAACCAATCGGGCATTATTGACCTCCTATTTTTTTCAAGGGTGGTAAGAGCAGATTAGAGCTCACTATCGGAAAGGCATTAGGCGAAAGTTCTTTGTCAACAACCGGGAGTAACGACGATCCTGACCTCGAGTTTTGTCAAACCGATACTCCCGATACTCCCGACGAAGGTGTTTTATCACTAAACTCCCGTTACTCCGGATGTTACTAATCATATGTCGCTTTTCCGCAGGCTATCTCGATTCTTCTGTACTTTAGGTTCAAACAAGAATTTTTTTAGGCTAAGTTTCCAGCTGATTATAAAGATTACAATTAAAATTGGCACAACAGCAATTGAACGTATAAAGATCAGATTGACTAGTGTTTTATCTGATATGTGAAGCTCAAGTGCTTCGATCGTATTATCGCTATGATAGATGCCTTTACAATCCAACGAATCGCCGGGTTTGGGGTCGATATTAAATTGGGACGGTTCGGCAATTATATATAATTCGATATTATCAGATTCTATTGTTATTATCCAATTCGATGAGGTGTTTGTTAGACTGGTGTCGAATTTTAATATTTCAATAATATCGCCACTTACAATTACGGTTTTATTATCAAACTCATTCGGATGCGAAGTAATATATTCAATTGAAGGATGGTTGGCTTCGCCCCAGAAATAAAAATAGGTACATGAAGAAATTATTAAAATAAATGATATAATAATTATTAACATTCGGTGATATTGGCGATTGGTATTTTGAGTGACCATATTAAACCTGTTGGAATATGTATTTTGAATATTTGAGATTTATGGAGTATATTCAGAAGCCACCTAGAAACACCCTCCTTAAGGAGAGTGAGTTAATATTGTTATTTGTGCAAGTCAGATTCGACGTTTAGAGACCATATGTCTCCGACCTTTAGGTCGGACTAGAAGACCTGAAACTCGTAAATTATATATCATAGTAGAGACATAGCCATTGAATACAATTTAGGGGGCGCGAGCATGGCAGATAAGGAGTTCGGAAGGGACCAGGAGCGTTTGGCCAAACTATGGGACGCCTATGAAACCCAAGAGCGGGAGTTAGATTTAGCGATGAAGAAGATCTCGGATCTAGAAAATAAGATCAAAGAATATGAAAGAATAAACACGACTTTGAAAAATGTGGTCGAAGGCCGAGATAAAGAGATTCGTGAATCGGAAATTAAGCTAGTTGCTTTAGAAGAAGATTCAAGTCGATATCAACCCCAAATTGAGGAATTAAAAAGGGCTTATAATGATGAGAAGGAACGATATGCGAAACTATTCATTATCACCGAAGAGCTTGAAGAGGATTTGGCAACTACTAAGAAGGAACTTGAGATCAGAGATATGTGGTTCAAGAATAATATTGGGGTTTTAACTAATCTCAATAAATCGATCAAAGATCGAGATATGATGGTAAAAGAGATCAAGACTACACGACTGACCATTCCGCCACCCGCACTGGATAAAACCAACTTGGATGCGCTCACGCCTATAAGTGGATCAGAAGCTAATAGTACAATCAAAGAGCCCAAGGTAACCGATGAGGAGAAAATAATATTCGAGAAGATGACCTCCTCGAAAAGTGAGCAAGCACCGAATTCAGCCCAAGAATCTTCTAAGCCTGATGTAATTAATCAATTCACAGAAATAGAGGATATTACAGCTGAGCATGCAGAGGCATTATATGGTGCCGGTTTTACCTCGATGGAGAATTTAAAGGACGCTACGACTGAAGACTTGGCTACGGTGGAGGGGATCTCACCTACATTAGCGCGGAAAATTAGAACGGCGCTGCTCTAGATTCGTAACCAACTATGAATTGTGATTACTATGATGTATTGCTTTAAATGCGGTTCTGAACTTCAAGGTGCCAAAACGTTCTGTACAGTTTGTGGTACGCGTCAAACGGAAAGCGGCCGAAGAGAGCTAGGCAGACCGCCCCAAAAGGAAGACAAGAAGAAGGTTGAGGAAAAGAAGACCGAAGAATCTGGGGAATGTTATAGGTGCGGTGAACTTTCCGAACGCAAGTGCTTTTTTTGCGAGAAATACGTCTGTAAAGGACATATAACTCGGTTGCAGGCCAATACTGCTAGTTATATCGATATGCAGCACTATGTTAAGCATAACGATAAGCTCCGCATAAATCAAGGCTGGCGCGGCTATATTATTTATGCATGTCCAAGATGTTCTTCGATCAGGCAGAGCAAGGACCTTACAAAGGAGGAGACTGTAAAGATCCAAACTGTAGATATTTGTGCTTGGTATCCCGTGGATATATATTTGAAATAATTATTTTTTTTAATGCCTTTTGGGCAAGTTCAGCAAATTTTTGTTTTTTTTCCAAAAAAAACTTATTATAATAACTTGTTCTTGGTAATGTAAATTCAAACCCTGCGATAGATTGGATTGGTAATTAAAATGACTTCGTTAAAACAGCATAAAAAAAATATTGCACGTATGAAGCAGATTCTTAACGTGGCAGTTAAATATGGTTTTATGAGAATAGTAAAAAAGATCGGGTTATGGAATTTAGTTACAATGAAACCGGTAAAAATTAAAGTGGAAGGTGACGAGCCGGTCAGGGTACGCAAAATGCTTGAAGAGCTCGGGCCTACTTATGTGAAGATCGGGCAAGTGTTAAGTATGCGCCCTGATTTATTACCTCCTGAATATATCAAGGAATTGTCAAGTCTATATGATAGTGCTAATTCTTTTGAATTCGAGCAGGTGAAATTTCAGATAGAATCCGAGCTGGGCAAAAGGTTGGGTGAGATCTTCCAATCTTTCAAAAAGGAGCCGGTCGCCGCTGCGTCGATCGGACAGGTGCATAAAGCAATATTGAAGGACGGAACTGAGGTGGTTGTGAAAATTCAGCGCCCAGGGATCGAAGAGACTATCAATACCGATTTAGACATTGTTTATAAACTTGCAACTTTAGCAGAAAAGAATGTACCTTCATTGAGGACATTTCGACCGGTAGAGGTTATTAATGAACTAGATCGGATGTTGCACAACGAGATGAACTATTTGATCGAAGCGAAAAATGGCAAACAAATTTATGAAAATTTTCAAGAAGTGAAATATGTCAAAATCCCGAAGATCTATGAGGACTATTCAACCAGACGAATTCTAGTTATGGAATATATCGAAGGTCATCACCTTGCAAGGGAGGGATTTAAGGTTGACGGTATTGACAATGTAAAGCTCTCGAAATTAATTGCAAGAGCAATGTTGAAGCAGCTTTTCATTGATGGTTTCTTCCAGGCCGATCCATCTCTAGGCAACATAATTGTGATCGATAACGATACGATCGCCTTCATTGATTTCGGGGCAATGGGTAAGATCGATGCAAGACGTCGTCAGTTACTTATCGAAATGTTGATCGCCGTCGCGAACCGTGATGCAGAAACAGTAACAGATATAATTTTAGAGATGAGCGAGGTTGGTAAAGAGTTTGATAAAAAAGAGATGGTTAAAGATGTTCAGGAGTTACTGGACTATTATTATTCCGAGAAACCTTCTGTATACGATGATACTATAGCGAATAGCATCATTGATCTTTCACGTAAATATGATGTGAGACTGCCAGCGGATTTTACGTTATTGGAGCGTGCATTGTACGAGACCGAGAGCACCTGCAGGTCGCTGGACCCTAATTTCGATCTGCTGGCCTCTTCCGGCCCGATAATACAAGATCTGGTTGCGCAGAAATTCAGCCCAGACAAGCAGCTGAAGGAGCTGGTGCAGACCTTTCAGAAATATTATAAAATGTTCAAATATTTACCTGGACGAGTCGATAAGATCTTAAAGAAACTAGAGGCTGGCGAGCTCAAGGTTAAAATGGATGTTAAAGGTACGACACATTTAGAGACCCGTTTAGAGAAAATGCTTAGCAGAATTGAGTTTAGTTTGGTGATTTGTGCGATGATCCTTTCGGTGACCTTGATCTATATGTCTGATAAATCTATGGGCACGGGGTTGTTTTTATTATTTTTATTTATGATTTTATTTACTTGGATCATGATGAATTTCTTCAGGAGCACCCGTGAGAAATAAATTGATACATTGATAAATTCCAAGAGCCAAAATCCAAGTTCCAAATAAAACCCAAATTCCAAACTCGGGATTTTTATTTTGGTATTTGGTACTTGGAATTTGTTTGGCATTTGGTACTTGGATCTTGGAATTTTACAAATATGAAAGAATCATAATCAACTATACTAAATATTTAATATATCTAAAACTATATAGTGTGCCAATAGGTGAGGCTTTTGGTTAAGTTTATTGACATCGTTACTAAAATCTTTGACACATATGGATTTAAGATCACAAGTACGTCTGAATATAGTAAATACATTTTCGCGTCAAAGGACAATGTCTCTATTTCGATCGGTTACAAAGACCCGCAGGATAGCATCTCGATGGATGACCTCCGAAAATTTTTAAAAAGTTCAAAAAAGGATAGAACTAATCGCCGGATCTATATTTGTGCCGGTGACTTCCCGGAGGATATAACAAAATTTGCGCACCAGAAAGACATACAACTTTGGGATAAAGAAAAGCTTGAATATGAACTTGGAAAGGCAATGATCGCTGATGTCATTGCCCCGAAGCCAGATGCGGGTGAAGTGGGCTCGACCAAAAGTTTTTTTGAGCTATTAGAGCAGAAGCCAACCGTCGAATCTAAGCCTGAAGAACCGTCATATGATCTGGGTGTCTCTATTCCTACAGTACCTATCAGTGACATGGGTGAGGATAGCACTAAGAAAGGTTCGGGTGAGGAGGATGAGGAAGAATATCGTATTATAAAATCTCGCATAACACAAGAAGAAGCTTCTAAGATGGCGAAAAAAGTTATGGGTGGATTCAGGTTCGATCTGGAGTTAATACCATATTACATCTACAATTATTCATGTGATATCAATATTGGTGGCCGCACGCCACCACAAAGGAATACAGGCACGATCGGAATTAATGGTTTAACTAACAATATGGAAGAATGGCCGCCGATCTTTGAGACCGTGACCGAGCTAGGTGAAGATTATACTCGATTACCGCCTAAGTTCACCGAAGAAGAGGCGTATACGGCTGCATATAATTCGATTATTATCCTAAATACAAAGACGATAGAGACAAAAGAGGAAAAAGATTCTGCAATAATAATAGAGAAAAAGCAAGTTGAGCCAAAACCGGATGCAATTGAGATTTCTAAAAAAGGGCTGGTTTATCTGCCGGCTTGGTGTATTGAAGGGAGCAATGGTGTAATGATAATCGATGCAACAACCGGCAAAGTATTAAAAGAGGACATTTTCAAAGGTTGATTTTTAACGATCTTTTTGTAATAACTCGAGTTTTTCTTGGATTTGGTCGAAATGGCTGCCCTGCCAATAATATTTATCACAACCAGAGCAGTGCCAGAACTTGTTTTGTCTTTCATATACACCATTGGGCACTTGTCCTTTTACAAGGTTTTTAGCTATTTCGGTTAAAAGTGCATTACACTCTGCACATCGGGTTAAGACCTCATCGCCAAATTCTAAGTTGAGATCTTGGATTAACTGCTTTAGTTGTAGGTCAATATCGTGGCTTTTTAGGTAGTAAATTGCTGGGACACCCTTTAATTTTTGTTTGCTTTTCACAAGCTCTTTATCACGAGTTAATAAGGTTCGTTGCTCTGCTTTACATATTCCAATTAGGTCGTTATCATTTAATGCTTCAGGGTATAATGTATCATAACCTAAAAACCTAAGCCATTTTGCCAATTTACCAAGCATACGATCGGCTAAGAATTTCATGATGTGATCACCATTAAGACAAAAAGATTTCATATTTTAGATTGAATAGTGTAATAACACCCCGTCACCAAACCTTTCGACGCTTTCTAATTTCAAAGAGATGATGTCCTCAATTCGTTTTACGCCTTCGCCTCCTGCCAGGGTTGGGGAATGAGTGCCGCCAATCACAATACTACCAACAAACACCCATAGTTCTTCAGCTAAATGTTCATGCAAAAACGACCAAATCACGGTTTCGCCGCCCTCTACAAGAAGTTTTTTTATGCCTTTTGCATGAAGTATCTCGAGGAGTTTGGTAAGATTTATTTGGCGATCTTCGTCCTCGGGATTTTCATCATCTTCTTCAATGGGAATGACCTCGGCACCTTGGATTTCATGAAGATATCTTTTTCGGGCTGCAATTATCGTCGGGGCCTTATCATCAAGCACGTGGGCACCCAAAGGGGTTTTACATTTCGAATCCAAAATGACTCTTGTCGGATTGGTCGGGGTGGTGACATATTCTCCTTTTACAGTCAATTTCGGGTCGTCAGAAAGAATGGTATTGATTCCGACCAGGATCGCATCGCAGCTATTTCGAAGGCGGTACATACGCCGAAGGTCTTCCTGATTGGATATTCGGGTCTGGACGCGAGTGGGCAACGCGATTTTGCCATCCACGGACATTGCGCAATTGATTATTACATACGGTTTCATTGGTGCGACCATATATTACGGTAATTTCATTCATTAATGATAAGATTTAAGGTCATTAGGGCATAAAGCGTCTGAAATAAGGATGAAGGATGAGATTAAGATTCGAGATTCAAGATGGCAAGTTATTTAAAAGGAAGTTAGAGGATAGAAGATAGAAACTAGAAATTTAACTCTATCGTCTTACTTCCAGCCTCTATCTTCCTATTGGTCAGCCATTAGAAAACTCGAATCGGGAATCTGGAATCCCGAATCTCAAGACTCGAATCCTTTATAAAGGACGCCATATGAAATATATAAGTTTAAGTATGAGATAATTGATTAAGGATGTTGCTATTTATAACGGGCACGTGATATTTATGGAAGATATCAATATATTTGAGTTAAAGCGAGTAGACCTAAGAGGTGCGACGGTTATCGATGGGTTTCCGAGCGTTGGATTGGTTAGTACAATTACTGCAAATTATCTCATTAGTACTTTGAAGATGGAACAGATCGGAATTTTAGATTCGATGCATTTCCCAACTGTTTCCGTAGTTAGAGGTTCCGAGCCGCTTAATCCGGTAAGAATATATTCGAATTCGGAGCATGAGTCTTATCCTGAAAGTAAAATTGTTGTTTTTATTTCGGAATTTCAACCCCCGTCGAACTTAATTAAAATGATCGCTGCGACTATTCTGGATTGGGCTGAAGACCAGGGATGTAGTTTACTCATATCCCCAGAAGGGTTAGTAATTGATAGAGGTGAAAGTGCATCAAAGGATGATGAAGACAATAAGGATGATAAAAAAACCACTCCCCTTGAGGAACTCGTCGTTTATGGTATTGGGAGTACTGAGGGCGCACGAGATTTGATTATTAAACATGAGATAGTACAATTTCAGGAGGGTGTGATCTCAGGGGTGGCTGGTGTACTTTTAAATGAGGGTAAACGACGCGCATTTGATGTGATCAGCATATTGGCCGAAGCCAGACCTAATTATCCAGATGCAAGAGCCGCTGCGAAGGTTATTGAGGCTATAGATAAAATTTTATTAAAAATTAATATTGATGTGGACCCGTTATTATCAGAAGCGGCAGAGATAGAAGCCAAGATCATGACTATGCAGAAACAGGCAAAACCCGCCCAAGATCGGCCTATGGCACCTATACCGGATATGTACGGCTAATTTATTGGTAACACGGTTTCGGTTTAGAGGCGCGTTTCGTAGTTCGGTACTTTAGTTTTCAGTTTACGGTTTGAAGTTTGCAGTATCACTCATTAAAAATAATTAAAGCCTCAAGAGGTTGGAAGTTTAGAGAATATATTAATATATAGGTTACGGTAAATTGCTTCGCATTTTACCTCACCCTCAAAAACCCTTTATGGGCTTTTTGACGGTTACGGTAATCTGCTGCGCATATTACCTCACCTTCAAAATCTTTTCAAGATTTCGAAGGTTGAGGTTAGGAAACCGGGGTGGTCAAGAGGTTAAGAAGTTGGGCTACTACCCAATATCAAACTTCAACACCCACTTCCTAACCGTAACCGTGGAAATCTCGAAGAGATTTCGAAGGTCGAAGTAATTTGCGATAGCAAATTAATGACACCTAACATCCAACGTCTATTATTTTTTCTCTATTTAGTTAGGGGGGACTGAAAACCAAAAACTCCAAACTGAAAACTAACACACTATTTATAATATTTTTACATTGATTATTTAAATTAATGCCGTATTTCGAGCTTCGATGCCGAAACCGAGCTTCTTAGCCTATACATATCATCCTTTATATTCAGATACTTCAAAAATTTCTTCGATTTCTATTGCTTCGGCTTTTACTTCTCGATATTTGATAAGGTAACTATTTATTAGTTTTGACTCGAAATCCTTGATTTTTAGGCGTTTATTGAACCATTCGGTATTCAGGTTTTTCAATGAGCCTATGGCGGTCAATTTATAATACAATGAGAGCATGTATTCAAAGAAGATCTCATGGGCTAGATCTAGATTTATTTTATTAAAATTACCATTTTTTTCTATATATACTCTCCCAACGGCTCGTGCGATCTCCTTGATTTTGTGTTTGTATAATAAAAAGTCTTTGACAACGAAATCGATATTATCGAATATTTCATTAAATTGCCTACGGTTATTTGGCTCTATCATGAGTTCAACAAAATCTTCTAGTATTGGGAAATTAAGTTTATTTGACTCTTCATCGTCTAAACTAATGCTTTTAAGCTCAATTAATCCGCTGGAAATTCGACGGTCGATTTTATATAGTAAAACCACCCCTAAAGTTTCATAAATTGTTGTTTGTAAGGGTTTATAATATAGTTTTGATAGTGTTCTATCTGTTTCTTTGGCAGTATAATCCATAGCTTCTTTCTCACGTTTGGAGATTTTTAACGCAAACAGTTTGGTTTCCATAACTATCACAGGCTATTAGTTAAATGAGACTGGCCACGGGCACATAACCAATCGTTTTACTATTATATATACCTTTTTAAAATGAATATTTTACCTTTTTTTTATTTTTCTAAAATCTATTTACCAAAATATATATATAATCGAACAAACATCAACACTTTGGAGGTTTTTTTTAAGACTTCTATAATCTATAATAAATTCAACAATAATAAGGAGATAGAAATATGAAGAATAGAGTTAGAACTTTAAGAGTATTAGTTGCAATTATGGTTTTGTTGAGTACATTAACGGCTTTTGCGTTGATTGGAAATAATGCTACTGCTACGATCCAACCTGGTAATGTTAACATGAACGTGGATTCTTTAAAAAAATATGGATACCCGGGAGATTGGGTATTATTTATAATCACACTTTCACACAATGGTGGAATAGGTGATATTGCATTAGTTAATTTAACAATAGTGCCTGTATATGAATCCACACCAAATGGTTGGTTTTGGACTTTATCAGAGCAAACTAACATTAAGGTTTACCAAAATCTCGACACGCTCGTATATTTTGATGTAAAGGTAGGTTCAGACTCAAATAATCTATCATCCCAAGCAACTGAAAAAGAACATATTAAGATAGATGCCCATATATTTGATGATGGTGATCCCAGTTCCCAAATCGAACTGCTTACTAAAACTGTCGATGTAGAAGTGCTCCAGGAATATGAGTTCGATTTTGAGAATAAACAAGGTCAGCCAACCAGTAAGACGCCCAATACCGCTGGACAAGTTCATTTTAATTTCACTATTAATAATACTGGTAATGGCAAAGATTATTTTACTTTTGAAGTGCAAGGTGCTCCCGGCTTAGCGTTTTTGCCGGAAGATTCTATTAATCCATATCAAACACAAGATTTTACACTAGTGATCAATAATATTGATAAAGATACACAGGCCGGCGACCATTTTGTTCTTGTCAAAGCTTATTCAGAGAATACATCTATCTCGGCAAGATCTGCAGGCATAAATATACATATCGATTCCAGTTATAAATTGGACCTTTCTACTACGGAGCCAGTAATAAAAGATATTGAACCGAATAGTGTTATTTATTTTAACTTTACAGTTAAAAATAAAGGTAATGACGAGGATCTAATAAATACCGATTCGGGGTTTATTGGTAATCCGGCATGGTGGGATGTAGATGTTGTTTATCCGCCACCCCTACATTCAATTGATAGAAATGATTCGACAAATATTCAATTAGTTGTTTCAGCACCGTCAAATGCATCCTATCCGACAAATGTTGATATTTATTTGAATGTAAGTTCAACAAATGATCCTACGGTTTATCAATATATAGATACTATCAAAGCTAAACTTACACAAGTTAATGATGTAGATATTATTTCTCCAAGCCAGAAGATCTTGGACGAAACGACCTTTAAAGCTAGTTTTCCAATAGATATCTATAATAAAGGTAATGGCGAGGACACATTTGAATTTGAAATCTGGGGCAATTTCCCGGCGGGCGAGCTTTGGAATTTCGATTTCGACCCCCCATCGATAACTCTTGGCCCAAAAGGTAAAGGAAGTGACCATGAGGTTGTGTATTTCAATGTTACAGGTCCTGAGGATGCGCAATACGGTAGTTTCAAATTGAAAATCAATGCAACTTCAGAAGAAGACCCGGCGGTTATGGACCAAAAAGAAATAACAATCTCAGTAGATAAAATCTATGATGTTGATATTACACGAATTGCGGGTGAGAAACAATCTGCATATCCGGGCGAAACCCTTTCAATTAAGATCCGTGGTGAGAATACAGGCAATTTTATGGATACATTCACTCTAGTTGATGATGTGCCTGGAGCTGCTGTGGAATGGGACGCGACTTTCGAGCCGCAATTGTTCATTGACTTGCCGGCTGGTGAAAACGCTTACTCATGGTATAACATAACCGTGGATGAGAATGCACAACAAGGATTTTATATATTAACCATCAAATGCAGCCCCTCAGAAGATGAGACAAATGAAGATTCTTTTATATTAAATATTTCAGTTAAGAAAAAATATGAGGTAAAACTTATCGTAAGTCCACCGGACAAGACCACAGACCCGGGTGTATCCACAAGTTTTCTATTCACTGTGCAAAATAAAGGTACCGGCAGCTGCAATGTGACGATGAACGCGACTATGCTGGAGAAATATGAGAGCTACATGACAGTTAATATCACGCCATCTTCGTTTGAACTTGAAACCTCGACCGCAATTAAAATGGTTTGGGTTAACATCACACCATCCGCAGCTAATCCGCTATCACCAATGAATGAGACCGGAATACCGATCACGATCAATGCAGATATTAATGAAAAAGATGGTTGGCCGGATGCAAGTAAAAATATCAAGGTGAAGATCACCCAGACCTATGGTGTGGATGTCTATGCCGAATCGTTGTATGTATCCATTGAACCTGGCAAATCCAGTAGTTTTAATGTGACCATCACCAACGAAGGCAATGGCGAGGATTCGTTTGGGTTATATGCGATCGTTCCGGGCCATCCTAAATGGACAATCGACCTCTCAAAATCCAACACTGCAGATCTGATGCAGGATGACCAAGATAAGATCTTGATAACGGTGACCATCCCGGAAACCGAGCAATCGGTTTACGATAACATAACCATCAATGTGACCTCGCGAGGAGATAAGACCGAAGCAACATTTAAGGTTGAAATGGTAGAGATAAATGTCAAGGCCCCAGACCGAGGTGTGACGATCACAAGTCCGGATAATTTCAAAGAGGGACGGCCGGGCACCATAATTAATTTTACACTTACCATCAGAAATACGGGAACAGATAACGATTTCTACAATCTCGAAGTTTTATCGACAAATCCTGCAGGCGTCGCCGACTGGATCAATCCACCGGACCCGTGGCAGACCACATCTCTTGAACCCGATAATGTTGATACACTATATATAGATGTCAAGATCCCTTCGGATGAAGACCCGAGCCCGCCATATGCGGAAATAGAAATTGAGGCTAGCTCGGATAAAAGTCCGGATGAAAAGGATACTCTTGTATTGACAGTTGAAGTTGAACAGGTTTTCAAACTCAAAGTTGAGCCGGTCCAGAACACGGTATCTATTGACCCGGGTGAAAATGGTACTGTTACAATAGATATAAGAAACCAGGGTTCAGGTACCGATGATGTTGAGATCGACACGGATTGGGATTCTTCAAATATTTTGTATATCGATGTCAATAAACCGACCTTTACGGTTAATAAGAACGGTGTGGAAAAGCTCGAATTGACAATTGGCATCGTTGATGAACCGGACCCCGACGAGCAATCTATCACGGTAACGATAACCGCGACCTCGACCAAAGATACGGATACGAATCCGGCAGAACATTCGGATACGATAACCGTTGAGATCGTTATGATAAAATTAGAGGTTAAAACTACTGATGACACCGAAGATGTGACACCCAATCTATCTGGTGACAAGGAAACAGTCGAATATGAGATACAAATTTGGAATCGAGGTTTAGAGGCCGATTCGTTTGATATTGATGCGACCAAACTCAATCATGCACAATATGTGAAATTAAGTTCGGACGCGACCTCGAGTATAAGCCCAGACTCTTCTGCGACAATAACGGTAACTATCGAGATAGATAACAAGAAGCCCAAGACGAGCGCGACCGACACCCAGAACCCACATTTATTGACCAGAATTACTGCGACCTCAAATAAGGACGATACGAAATCTGAAAATATCGAGCTAACGACAAGAATCCTTCAGGCATATGGTGTTGAATTAACAGTCCCCGATGATACAATTGAAACAGAAGAGACCTTTGTTGGTAATTACAGAGTTGTGAGATTCGACATGGATGTGAAAAATATCGGCACGGGTCAAGATGACTTCGAGCTATCAATAATGGGTACGAATAAAGATTGGGGCTCTTTGAGCGCCTCACCGGTTACATTAGCTAAAGATGAAAAGGAGACCGTGACATTAACCGTAAAAATACCAAAGGACGAGCCCCAAGATGACTATCCGTTAACAGTACGAGCGATCTCAAAGGGCGATGATACTATTTATGACGAGACTGAGGATGAATATGACGATCTAATACTGACCGCTAAGGTGACTCAATACTACGATATATACATACCGTCACCAACCACCACCCATACCGTGTTACCTGGTGAAACGATCTCATATCCCGGTTTCACGGTCAAGAACCGTGGGAATGGCGAGGACGACATCAGAATTGAGACCGAGGGCTCGAATGATCTGGAATGGTCACCAAGAAACATTGACAAGACGTTAGGTAAGTCGGGCAGTGTAGATTCGAGCTCGAGCGTGGCCATAACAACAACCATACCAACAGATATGGTGGCGGGCACATATTATATAAACATAACCTTAAAATCGGATACGCCGACGGGCTTCATTGAACATGTAAGTTTATTGACTTTCGTCATTATAGTTGAGCAGGTTTATGATCTAGACCTAACTGTTGAAGATGCCAGTAAGGATGGCGACCCCGGTGATGCAATTAAATATAGATTGAAGATCAAAAATAGAGGTAATGGAAGGGACACATTTTACTTCTCTACAACTGGCACAAAGGATGACTGGGCGCAGTTTGAAGGCGGTGAAGATTCCATAACTTTAGGTCCGGATGACTCTGAGGTCATAGATTTCATGGTCGAGATCCCAAGTCTCGCCGATGCTTCGGATTTGGAAGATATCGAGGCTGGTAATTATAAGATAACAGTTAAAGCCGAATCTGACGGAGATGATGACGTTGATGATTCCGTGCAGGTTACGGTCGTAGTAAATGAAATTTATAAAATTGAGTTCGAACATACGACCTCCGCAACTCTGGACAATCCGATAAGTGCCGATGCAAACGATGCAAATGGTGAGAAGTTCGATTTCATAATCAAGAACAAAGGTAATTCGGACGATACCATTACAATGGGCTCGACCAATTTGCCCGAATACTGGCAGATCACCTTTAGTTCCCAGACCTTTACGTTGAATCCGGACGAAACCAAGGAGCTCGTAGCGACAATAAGGTTTCACGAAGATGTACAGGGAACCACCGGCAAATACTTCGCGATCACTGCCAAATCAAGTGACGGCGATAAATTTACAGATCCGGATAAGATCTATGTGGATGTTACTCAGTACAAATTAGATTTTACGGGTTTAACCACCTCCGCGGACCGAATTGTAGGCGAAGAGATTACGATTACAGCCACAGTTAAAAATATAGGTACGGGTATAGCCGAAGATTTTGAGATTAAATTCTTTGATGGAACAAAGCTATTAGGTACTGTTAAGATCACGGAATTAGAGGCTGGAGATGAAGAAAAGGCACAGTTTGACTGGAAGGTAACAGAGGGTAAACACACCCTTAAAGTCGAAGTGAAAAACCCTGACGACAGAACGGTCAGGGAGTCATTGGAATCATTTGAGGCAAAGATCGAGCTTATACCCTCCGATTATTTCATATGGATTATTGTGATCGTAGCCATTATCTTGCTCATTGTGGGTTTGATCGTTGGAGCAATGTCACAGCGCCGTGGAGTGCCTTCGTATCTCCGCGAAGAAATTGAAGACGTCAAACGTGAAATTGCGGCTGGTAAAAGTGTTGAAGATGTCAGAGCAGAGCGTGAGATGCGACGTGGCAAAGATTTCAAAGCGCCCTTGAAAAAGGAGGAAGGCCTCGAGAAAGAGGCAGCGCCAAAAGAGGGTAAAAAAGGTGGAAAAGTCACCAAGATCAAATGTCCGAAATGTGATAAGATCCAAACCGTTACAACAACAAAACGCCCATTGGAATTTGGCTGTGATGGGTGCGGTATGAAACTTGTGCTCAAAAAATAAACCTTGTAACCTTAACAATTAATGGAGTTATAAAAAGGTAATTGAAAATTAAACTCCAATCTTTTATTTTTTATTGACTTAAATTGTAGTTTACATTAAAAATACGATTTTAATCCAAGTTTGGTCTTAATAGAGATATTTATTTTACGATCCAACGTTTGAAGTCCAAGTAATCCTAGCAGCCCTTTAATTTCCAAGCGAATCTCACTATAGATCTTTGTCACCTGTTCATCTGTTAGATTGGTGCCTTCAATAACGATCTCGTCGTATATGGCTTGGATAAACATATGTGCACAGCCATCTCCTATCATTTCCCCCAGCTCGATCTCAATTATGTTCAGAACTTCTATCGGAGTTTCTTCGATTGTGGCGGTTAACATCTTTTGCGGCTCTTCTCGGGGATGCACCATAAATTACATATATGAAACTTAACTTATTTAAGTATTTAGGAAAATATAATAAATAAAAATATTTTTATTATGTTTTTTATTAAAAAAGGTTCGAATTGCATTGTTAAATATACACATTATCTTAGTTTTTTGGTTTTTTCGCTTAATTTCATAGTGTATTGTTTTATGATCTTATTACAAAAAGGGCAAAAATGGATCTGGTTATTTTCACCAATTACGCCATTCTTTATCGGGGTTTTTCATTGCAACCTTAAAATCATCCAATAACTCTTGCGCCTCAAGTACGAGTTTTACCTGCATTTTTTTTATGTGGCTTACTGTGGGCTTTTGTTTGGATTCTATTACGTTAAACATAATTGCGCCTTTTTTTGGGTGGCGAGTACCCTTACGTGAGTGCTCTCTGATTTTATGAAGATAATTATCATATGAAATTTCCCAGACCTTGCTATTTTCATCTAAAAGTGGCCTGTAGAGTTGGTTTCTTAACGATTCGTATTCGCTTAAACCTGGGGCATAGGAGCCATTCTTTTTCATCTCACGATCGAAGATCTTTTTCGATGATTTTTGGAATTCCCAATATGTTTTTCTATACTTATTTGCTCTTTTAAGAAAGTCCAGGATCGATTGGCGCATATTTTCATGCCTATTCCTAGAGAACTGGCCTTCAATATCCATGCGGGCAATGTCGTAGATCGGAATATCTAATTCTAATTTGCCCAACCCATCGATCACCTCTTTCATGGTCTTTAAGATCGGTTTAAATACTTTTTGGAGATCTCGTTTTTGTTGTGCTATTAAACGTCGCTTTCGCTCTTCATCGGTCATTGCTGCTTTTTCAGGGCCGTTAGTTTTGGTTGGCTTTGCCATAAAAATCCCAGATTTTAATATTGATCACTAATTATAATTTCAGTTGTTATGCTTTTGCATGAATATGGATTTGAATTATTAAGTTTTGGGCTCTTTAACTATTAATTACATTAATTTAATGATATTTAATCTCTATATAGGGTGGTGGTTACGGAATTTACCTACACAATAAAATTACTTTGCTAAATTACGGTCAGGAACGCAATTTTATAAGGATTAAGGTTTGAGGATTAAGGAGTGGGGCAATTATAGATTCAGGATTCAAGATGACTAATTATGGAAATGGAAGTTAGATGTTAGAAGATGGAAACTAGAAATTTTACTCTAACTTCTGACTTCCATCTTCTATCTTCCTGTTTAATAATCATCCGAAATCTCCAATCTATAATCTCCAATCCACTATGGCACACCCTAAGTGTGGGAACGAACGAAGTTCGGATACACACCTGCGGCAATTTATTAATATAAATTGCCTCGCATTTCAGAATCCTTCGGTTTCTGAAAAGCGAGGGTTATTTTCGAAGAAAATGACCTGTGTCCTTAAGCCTCAATCCCCAATCCCCAATCCCCAAAGGTGAGCATATTAGTAATCTAATAATTACTTTATTAAAAAACGTAAGTTTTATGTTTATACTAGCAATATTAACAGGTTTGATTTTTGGTGGCATTCCATATTATACCGAATATATCGGAATTTCTGCGCTTATGGTAGTAATGACCTTAACAACTATGGATATCGAGTTAAAAAAAGCATTTCGAGTTAAGAAATATTTCAATAAATATATTGTAAATTTATTATTGTCCTATTTATTTCTGGGGGGCATAATAATAATTTTAAGCACGATCTTGGTTTCGGATTCTTATCTAAGAGCGGGTTTCATAATTATGGCGGCGATCCCGCCTGCGGTCGCTGTGATACCTTTCACCGGCATACTCAAAGGAGATCTTGACCTGGCGGTGGGCTCTTCCGCATTTTTATATATTGCTTCGTTGGGACTTGCACCTTTAATTATTTTTTTATTCATGGCCGAGAGCATCAACATTTTCAAACTACTTGAACAGCTTATTTTAATGATTGTGGTACCATTGATCATATCTCGTGGATTACTGTACCTAAAGGCAGATAAAACCTTGGGGGATTCCAAAGGTATTTTGATTAATATTGGCTTTTTTGTGCTGATCTTCACGGTCGTCGGTGTTAATCGTAATGCATTCCTATTAGATCTTAATACTATGGTAATAATATCTTTTATTTGTTTGATCAGGACCTTTGTGTGTGGGACTGGTATCTACTATACAACCTTAAAATTAAATATCGAAAAACCAATAAGGATCGACTATATGCTTTTTGGGTCGTTCAAAAATTTGGGATTGACCATTATAATCGCATTTTTATTATTTGGTGAAAAGGCGGCTGTACCTGCGGCAATATGTATGCCATTTGAGATCCTAACTCTACCATATTACAAAAAGATCGTTGGCTAGGGGAGTTATGACATTATTCATCTTCAAATCTCAATAATATCCTTTGCCTGGCCAATTGTCTAACAAGATCTTCAACAACCTTTTCTCGAAGGTTCAATTGCTCAGAAATAGCTTCAAGAGACCTCAGGTTGTGATCAATAAAGGAATATAAAAGTTTCCGCTCATCATAATCCATACAAAGCGAGCGAATAGTGTCGTGGGTTTCCTTGAGTACTTTTTCTCGTAAATTTATCAGATTGGTCCTCTGATTTTCTAAGGCCTCTATTTTTGAATTGAGCTCTGTAACTAACTTTTTCAGTTCTGAAAATTTCTTATTTAATTCCTCTTGCGAACAAACAGCTTCATATTTTTCTTTGATCTCCTTATAACTTTTAGCGGTGGGTTTGGGCTCGTCAAAGCTATGAAACTCGGTATTGAACGTACTAGGTCCCATATCAATTCGAATAGAATATCGCTTAGTGGCAAAATACGATTTGCGGGGGGGACCCCCGGCAGTGCTTTTTTCTTCTATGATCATAACCAGATCATTATCTTCCAACACTTTTAGATGTTTCATGATCGCCTGCTGGCTTACACTGAGCTCTTTTGAAAGTTGTAATGGATAATGGCGTTCTTTAGATAATTTCGCCAAGATCTTTCGACGTATCGGATTTTCCAGAATTGACAGTATAGAATCAATATCATGCTGCGCCATTTAAAGTCCTCATGTACACAATCTAGATTTGTTAACTTGGGGTTATATTGTATCTAATCAGATTTAAAATTATCGCTTTTTTTAGGTTTTTAAACCGGCTCTGACTTAAAATATATGTCCTCAATACAATTAAATATCCATAAAAATATATCCACGCTTGAGGTTATTAAATGGCCGATATCTCAAGCATCCCTCTTCTGATTTTACTAATTGTTGGATTAGTGCTGACTTTTTATGGGCGAAGGGTTCTTAAAACTATCGCATTTCTTATCGGCGCAATCATTGGCGCTAATCTTGCTTATGTTATCGCAATAAATATCGGTCCCCGGCTTGAGGAATATCTATCGTTACAATTCTGTATAATAATCGCCGTTGTACTTGGCGCAATCATCGGTGGATATCTTGGAATGGCGTTCTTGAAGGGCATGATTGCTATATTTATGGGTTTCATTGGGTACTCAATTGGAGTGCTAATATTGGGAGAAGAGTCCTTTATCCCAATTGTTATCGGTATTGTTGTATTTGTAATCATTTGGTTACTTATCGATAAATTCCTAAGTATTATCACCGCAATTCTTGGGGCGTGTTTAGTTGGAATGGCGGTTAGTAGCTTGGTGATTACATACTTCCCGGATTTGACATTGGTTGCATTTATAATCTTTATTGTATGTGCGGTAGCTCTTACAGCTATTGGTGCACGTTTCCAACTTGACCAAACTTAAAGCGTTCTATTTTATTGGGGTATGAAATGGATTTATTATCAAACCTACAAACTAAGGCCCAACAAACACATCAAATAAATAATATCAAGATCGGTATTGGGTTAAAAGATAATGTCATGGCCGTACAAGCAAGTGTTGACGAAGCCACGAGCTATCAACTTGCAGAGGTAATCGTTTATAAAGATCCTATGGTCATGCTAAAGGATTTAAAAGCCGGAAAAATAAATGGTGCGGTCAGAGGCTCGTTACCTGCAAGTGAAACATTGCAAAACCTTAGATCGATTTTTTCTTTGGAATATTTGTTAAGATTGGCATGTATTAAGGTTCCTTCCAATAGTGACTATGTTTTTATGGCGCCCGTTGGTATTGATGAAGGGGGCAGTATTGACCAAAAATTAGAATTTATTATTAAAGGTAACGAGTTCATCAAAAAAATAGGTATTGACCCAAAAATCGGGCTTGTATCGGGTGGGCGTTCGGAAGACATTGATAGATCGGTTAGGATTAAAGAGTCACTTGAGGTTGCTGAAAAAATATGTGAACTGGCAAGATCTCAAAATATTATGGTGAATAATTATGGCATATTGATCGAAGATGCCGTTAAATCTTGTAATTTTATAATTTTGCCTGATGGGATCTCGGGTAATTTGATCTTCAGAGCTCTTTATTATCTGGGTGGGGCCGAATCCATTGGCGCACCTGTAATAAATATTGATAGGGTTTTCATTGATACTTCGCGCTCGAAAAGAAGTTATGGAGAAGCTATTGCGTTGGCTAGCTCGTTGGTTGAATGATTTTCAATTGGTAAGTTTGGGATGTGGTATGAGGACGCTTCGCTTGTGGCATGTGGCAAGAAATGGGAAGCTAGAGGCAAGAAGTTAGAGATATATTATTGATCCAAAAATTCTTAAGCTCTAGCTTCTAGCTTCAATTATCTTGGTATTCCCACACACCACAACCCCATCTTACCACAAAAAACCGCAATTAAAATATTTGATAAAGTTTACACTCCGTTTCTCAAATTGTAAGAAGAGCCAAACTTTGTTATACCGTAGTGATGTTTAACCTTACGTTCATGCCTTCCAATTTGGTTTGGATTTGATCGGCAAACAATATTATCTCTGATGGTGATACATCTTTATCTTTCCAATCGTATACAAAATCATGTGTGCCAAACGTAGTATCAAAACCTAGATCCTTAAGTTTCTGAGAGACTAATGATGCCTTTCCACCCTCGCTATGCAAACTCACAGTCACATAAGTTTTCATGGTTCTCACCTTTTTATTATTATCCTATAGAATTTTTATTAACTTATATGAATTTTAAAATATTCTTCTTCAACTAGCTTTTTTGGCAAATGCAATTGTACCTGTGATCTTCTCGATCTTGACTTTAAGTGTTGTTCCCTTTGTAGCACCAGGAACATATATTATGTATTTGTCATGTCTCGCAATGCCATCGCCCTTCCTTCCGATATCTTGTATAATTACCTCATATTCTTTGCCTTCTTCAAGTGCTGCGAGTTTCATTTCGGTGCGTGGCCCTTTGCGTGCTCGTATTGGCCGGTGTGCACCGCAGGCTTCACATTGAAGTACCATAGTCCTCCCGTCCTTTCCAAGCTTGGTATCCGGTCGTCTACATTCGGAACATAATACAAAGGTCTCGACATAGCCGTTGAGCCGCGCCTCTAATTGCTTTAATGGAACCCGCCCTTTAAATACCACTCTTCGTCCATCTAAGTTTCCGGCAGTTCCGATCTCTCGAAGAAGATATGCTAGGATCTGGTTGGGTTTGCGATTCAATATGTCAACTATATCTCCAAAGTTTTTAAGTATCGTTTGTTTTCCCTCATAGAGCAATTCCGGTTCGGGTATCTGAAATCTTACACGTGTGGATGTTGATTCCGGTAGGTTCTTTCGAAGCCGCCCTAACAGCTTCTGATAGTCATAGTCCTCGTCTGGGGTCATTATTTCAACCTTCTAAATTGCAGTTATACGTTTTTGGTTTATGAGCTTTTCTAAACTTAAATATTATACCGAAACCCTTATAGATATATATTATCCACTTAAAATTTGAAATATTTCGTTAATTTCTTTTAGAGTATTATGAACATTATTTCTCAAATCCTGAAATCTTAAACCTTTGAGCTGCTCGTGGTTAAAAATTTGAGGTGCTAAATATAATATATAATTATTGGATAATTTATTGAGTTTGGTCTCAAACATTTCAGGTGGCTCTGCCAGGTATAATTTATCATTGTGGGGGGCATTATAATCCCGCATATAACTCATGCTTAAAGAAGGAATAGAAGGGTAGCAAATCCATGAATAAGTACCTAAGTCCTCAGTATGGTCCCTCTCGCCTTCAATTAATTTTGTGCCCTGCACATTCGGCCAAAGCTCATAGCTAGTCTCTAAATGTAAGGTATTGAGTCCGTCCAAAGTTGGTATTATATGTTTCAAAATCAAATATAAATAAAGTTTTTGCCTAAGTTCGGGACCGCTCCAAACACCGTAGATCTTTTTTATATGGCTCATATCGAGTCTCGCAAGTTTCGTTTCAAATTCATCAATATCTTTGTTTTGGGTTGTACGGAGCTCAAGTTTGCCTTTATAACCCACTGCCTGGGTCACGAACTCAACTAATTTTTCATATCTAGTCTTTATTTTATTCAATTCATCTACAATCTGTGTTTTTAATATTAGCCCGGCCTCAAGCCAATTTGAAAATATAACTTCTGCAAAATCTATAATATATTCTATGTGTGGGTACCAGATCAACCCGGATACTTTGCCGTGGTTATTACCGTGGCTAAAATATTTTAATACTTCAACATAGTTTTTTAACGATATATAATCGCTTAGGATCGGTCGTGGCGGCCAGACCATGTTCACTAGCACGAAATTCTCGGGCGGCAAGGGTAAAGGTTCAAACCCTAATTCAGGCTGCCAATAATCTCCTGAGTTAGAAGCGAAAATAATTTCATCGGATATTCCGGATATTGGACACAGGCCAGTGACGATCTTTGAGTTCTCAGCGGAGTTCAGATTGGCAATGAATGTATCGAGATTATAATGAAAACTAGGCAGTTGATTTTTACCAATAGTGGTATAAGGGAATGGATTTTGATCTGTGAAATTGAAGAGTTTATAAAATTCGGTCTCTAATTGATGGCTAGTGCCCTTACCCATGCTTTTAAATTGGAAATATAACCTTAAGTTTTTTCGAAGCTCCGCCTTGTCTGCGGACCAAATCTCTGGGGTTAGATAAAGACTAATTTCATTCTTTAACCCACCAAGACCTTCACTTTTTGTTTTTAACGCTCTGACCTTTTTTAGGCTATCAAAAGTTGATATCAGTGGTCGAAGGTACCACGAAGATACTTGGGTAATGAAATTGATAGGTTCCAAACTTCCGACGAACTCAAAGGGTTCGGTTTTTGCGGTAATTTGTAAATTCAATTCGCTATATTGTTTTTTCAAGCGGTCTATATTATCGGTTCCCAGCTCAGTGGTTAATGATGCAATTTGGGTTTCAATCCGAGATCTGTGATTGGCTGGAGCCCCACCTTTTCCATCGAGTAGTTTTATCAACTTTTTTAACTTTTTTTGTCGGCCAAATACTGCCGGGTCAAGTTCGTCCATTTTATTTCTCCTTGTGCTTTGTTATATCATTCAATCGGGATGCGGAATTCGGGACTCGGGATTCGGCAACCTACCACCCCAATTTTTAACGCGAAAGCGCGAAAACACGAAAGATTTTTTTTACATTAATTAAATTTCGTGTTCTTCGCGACCTTCGTGTTAAAATAAGGGGGGGCGGTCGATTCCCTATCTTTGAAGAAGCCGAAGGGTTCTTTAAAGCGGAGGTAATTTACAAGGTAAATTACCGCAGTGAGCATCAATAGGTCTCCCGTCCCAATTCCCCATTCCCGAACGTTATATCTCAAACAGTACATTCATAAACCTGTTGGGTGCCACAGGGATTAAATTTTCGCTTATATCTTTTTAGTCCGGGTCGCCATGAGGGTCCGTCATTAACATATTTTATGCCTTTATCTCTCAGAACGTGCCAGATATCGATCTGGCTATATTCGGATAGCCCTGGGATACGATTATTTGCCATTCCGATCGCGTGTGCACAATATCTCTCATGGGCTGCAGGTGTCAAAATGCGGTATAGCAATTGAAATGCCTCAACATTGCCATGAATATAATACACCTTTGCCCACAGATCTTCAAAGTCGATCTTATTTTGATAATAGCGTACTGCAGCTTTGTTCTTATCGATATCAACGTAAGAAAAACCGCGGGTGGCAGCAGTATCCGTTCGCCATGCCGAAATAAAATGTAACACCTTTTTACTGTTTTCGGTGGTAAGTGGGGTACTCTTGACCTTTGGATGGTTTTTCTGAAAGGTGTTGAGTTTCTGTCGTACATTCCTCCATTTATTTCCGTTTAGGTCCGATAGCGCCTCAAGATCATATATATAATATTCAAAACTTTTAACTTTTTTGATATTGACTTGGGCTTTGATGTTCTTCAAATGCGCATTAGATAAACAGGTTAATAAGATCGGGTTTGGGGTTGAATGTTTTAATGCTTGAATGAACTTGATAAAGAATTTGGTTGAAGTTTCGAGGTCTTGGCCTAAGGGTTTGAAAATTTTAAAATGCGGTTTCTTGGCGCTGCCACTAACCGCGAAAAATATCAGTGTTTCTTTATCGAAGTATCTATAACCATGAAACTTGCCGAGATTGAAATACATCCGGATATATTCGAACGAATCTTCATAATTGATTCTGGGTTTGGCGGTTTTTGCTTTATTTAGATATTGTTCAAAAATAATTTTATCTTCTTCTGTGACTCTTGAAATATTTTCTGATAACCTTTTATCTAGCTCCAAACTATGCTCCATGATCCCCCCCACTATAATATTTTAAAAATATTGTCATTAGGATTGTTATCGTTAATCGGTTTCGAGCTTCGTAACCCATTCGAAACCGGCCGACGAGCTTCGACACATGCATTGAGCCCTGCACAATGCATTCGGGGTTTCGACTTCCAGTCTTCAACCCCACGGGCACATTCATGCCCGAGGGCTTTCGTCCTTATGGACTTCAAGCCTACGGACTTTGGACTTCGTCCAAAGACCTCGGGCTTATCTTGACTTTAGATTTAATATCTGTATGTCGTCAAGCTAACCCTACGGGCTTCCTAACCGTGACCGATCTTCGAAGCCTGTGAGCGATGTATAGATCTAAGTGGGCCCGCTGAGATTTGAACTCAAGTCACAGCGTATTTTGAGGCTGAACAAAGGTCCAGCGTTCCCGAACGCCATAGGATGGACCAAGCTACCCTACGGGCCCCTGTTGCAGTTAAAGGTATTGTTTTAATGTTTAAAAATTTTGTTAGAATATTTTACTATGTTTGTATTGAGTTGTGTGTTTTTGAATGCTGACCGTTCTCTGAAATCCCAAACCCAAGCATTGGAAATTGGAGATTGCAAATTTGAAATTTACAATTTTCATTTTCCAATCTTCATTTGAGTTTGGGGTTTCGTAGGGGCGGTCAGCCATCAACCCCACAACTCACAAATATTTTAAACTAATATTGTATACCTTAGGCCAACATAGGAGGTTCATTGTTAATGCAGATCAACCCCTGGGCATCAACTCAGTACGAAGATTATGTCAGACTTCGTGACGAATTCGGTATCGAGGAGTTTAACATCGAAGGTTTACCCAACCCCCAGAAATTGTTTCGGCGCGGCGTGATCTTCGGGCATCGCGGGTTCGACCAGATTCGGGACGCGATCGTTGACAGTAAGCCCTTTGCGATCCTTACCGGCCTTATGCCTTCCGGCAAAATGCACATCGGTAATAAAATGGTGATCGACCAGGTTATGTATTTTCAATCTCTAGGTGCTGATATTACAATTGCGGTTGCGGATATTGAATCTTACGGCACCCGCGGGATCTCTTTAGAAATGGGTAAAAAAATCGCAATCGACGAGTACATAATCAATTATATTGCATTGGGTTTGAAGCTGGAAAATTGTCAGATATATTTCCAATCGAAACGTAATTCAGTTAAGGACCTGGCCTATTTATTATCCAAAAAGATCAATCTCTCTGAAATGCGTGCAATATATGGATTTGAGGATTCGGCAAATATGACACATATCTTTTCACCGTTAGTTCAGGTGGGAGATATTTTGCATGTGCAGTTGGAAAAATATGGTGGTCCCCGTCCGACGCTGGTACCGGTAGGCGTCGATCAAGACCCCCACATGAGATTAACTCGCAATGTGGCTTTTAGCTACAGATATTACAATGTGGTCAAAACAAAGGATGATCGTATTGGTGCATTTATTAAAATCGATGAGAATGTAGAAGAATTATTGGATGCTGCTGAGAATGCCGTTAGAACGTTGGGTTTCAATGATTTTGAAAAGATCGTTAAATATAAAGCTTTATATATAAATGATGCAAAGGACGCAGATATAAAAAGAATTGACAATATATTGATCCCGGAAGAAATAAAATCCAATGAATATGTCTTTTATCAACCTTCATCTACTTATCACAGGTTCATGTCCGGCCTTAATGGCGGCAAGATGTCAAGTTCGGTCCCAGAATCGTCGATATTTTTAACAGATACCCCTGAGGATGGTAAGCATAAAGTTATGAAATGTAAGACCGGTGGAAGGGTTTCTATTGAAGAGCAGAAAAAGCTGGGTGGGCTGCCAGAAGATTGTGTTGTGTACGAACTGTTTTTATATCATTTTATTGAAAAGGATGAGGACTTGGAAAAAATATATAATGATTGTCTATCTGGCACTCAAATGTGTGGTCAGTGTAAGTCCTTAGCTGCAGATCTAATTGAGGATTTTCTTAAGGACCTACAGGAGAGGCGTGAACAGGTTAGGGATTCAATTGAGGATTATATTAAAAATAATTGATTTATTTTTCAGTATAAACCCCACAAACCGAGACCCCTTCATTTCATGTGTAAATATCTAGGAGTATATGCCAT
>CBDVCJ010000013.1:0-26379 GCA_965372445.1 uncultured Thermoplasmata archaeon
GCCTCAAATATTCACCTTCTGCAATCTCACCTTCGAACCCGGCATAATCCAGCTCGTGGTCCTCGGTTGGGATTGCTAAACGCTTAATATTTGAGGCGCTCGGCGGCTCTTTGGGGATTGCCCAGCTGCGCAGTACGCCTTCCAGCTCTAACCTAAAGTCATAATGAAGCGTGCGGGCGTAATGTTTTTGGATCACATAAATGGGTAATTGTGATCGTTCAGCCATGATCTCACAAGCCATTTTCTAAGTTCAATTTAGGGTGAATTTTCAAACCCTCAAGTTTTTGTGATAATTCTTGAACCTTAATAGCACCATCTTCTGTTATTACACCAGTTAGGTATTTCAAGGGTGTCAGGTCGAAATATATATTCATAACTTCAACATTCTCAATTGGTTCCGGTAATACTTCGAGTGGATCTCTATGATCCTCGAGTTTGATCGGATATCCTTTGGGCAGGAATTTTTCTGAGCCGCAAAGTGTGTAGAAGTCAGTATCAGATTCATTCGCGGCAACTGCAAGTGATGAAGTGCCAATTTTATTTACTAGCCCATTGGTAGAAATTGAATCCGCACCAACAACCACAAGATCAACTTCGGGCAATAAAGAGAATAATGTAGAATCGACCACAAGAGTAACTTTGATGTCTTGGTCAGCTAATTTTTTCGCTAATATCGTGCCTTCGCATACAGGCCGGCTTTCACTGCAAATGACCTCAAAATGTTTACCTGCGTTATGGGCGGACACCAATATATTGAAAACTGTCGAGCTATAAGAATATGTCATTACCTTTGTCTGATCTTGAATTCGATCTAATGTATTGGTGGTGATTTTTTTACCATTTGTTTTTAAGCCATCTGTAAATTTATCAACTACATTTTTAACACCGGCTCTCATTTGATCGATCTCGTCAGTTTCATTAACACCCAACAAAATATTGTTGGCCAGATTGAAGATTGGCGCCATTGCAGGTTGAGAGCTGATAAGTTCGTTAGATATCGATATGAGACCTTCCATAAATGCGGTTGTTGTGGCCAATGCGGATTCATTAATAAAATAATTGTAAATTTCGGCTGACTGGAACGTAAGTTCTAATGCACCGCTGGCATTGTCTAATCGTATTTCGTCAATTTTATGTTCGAGCTCGCCTGGTAATTCCATTGACATCGTCTCACTTATGCAAAATATAAATTATTTTCGGGTCTTCTCATAATTACTAATTAATATCGGGAATGCGGGAGCCGAGAATGGACACAGGACACAGGACCTCGGACTCAGGACTCCACAACTCCAGGACTCTCGACTCATGACCCACGACCCACGACTCACGACTAAATAATTTGCCAAATTCAGTGAAGTTACGAACATTCTTATTTTTTAAGCAATAAAAAGATTCACAGCCTCGACATTTGTAATAGCTTCTAAATCGTTTATGAGTTTGCGTACTCGTTCCGCATCGCCTGAGAATATAAGCGTATCACAGCATTTTGACGCCTTTTCTCGAAAGTCAGAGTGCATGAACGATTTTATCAAATCCATATGTTTATGCCTGAGTTCTGATACCTTATTATCGGCTGAATGTTGATACAACACGACAATTACACCTTCGATTTTGCCTTGGATCTTATCGAGGTCGGATTTAGAACGAATTAGTGATCTTAGAGCATCGCGAATTAGTTCGGAACGGGTTGTATAGCCGATCTCGTGGCTCAATACCTCTATTTCTTGGACGATCTTTTTTGGCAAGCTGAACGATAATATCTCAATATCTTTACCTTTGGCAGTCATAATAGCCCTCATTTTTCCAAGCAAACCGGTTTATGTTTACGAGCCTTCTTTTTAATAAACAATAATGGAAATACAATGTCAGAAATGCAGCAGGGAATAAATACAGCTAGAATAACGATAATGAATACGACAAATAACTCTTCCATCCAATTTGTGTAACCGAATGTAATCAAATATAAAATCGAAGCCATTGTACTAATAAAGATATGGCCTGAGTGCGAAAAGATTGTGGATTTTCGACCTATAAATACCTCACATGTGATCAGCCCAAGAATAATTCCGATGATTGCAAATGGCACGACAACCATTGGATGCTCAATCAAACAGATATGAAATTCCATATCAATGCCAGCTAGGGTTCCACCAATGAATGGAAAGAAAATATCACTCATCCCACAAATTGCTAGAGAGCCAGTTAAACCGATAATAATGGCTTTCCACAATTTCTTATCAAATCTCCAGAACATAGCAGTTGTCGCCGCACCCGAAAAAAGAGCATGTAGGGGATGGAACACGTGAAACAGGTCATAGAAATAACTGCCTAACTTACCAACGCCGTGATGGTGGTCTTCGTCGTGGTCATCCTCCTCGTCCAAGGTTTCATTTTCATGCGCGTCTTGGGTATCTATAACTGCCGTAATAGCGACAGTAAGGATTGCAACTAGTATTATGGCAGCGACGCCACTGAAAACTGTGAATGGCAGGTGATGTTTGAGCTCATGCAAGATCATATCCATTGCAGTTCCCCGAGAATTCTTAGCTTTGCTTAAAATAAAGCGAGAAGCGGGGTGAGTTAATAAACCTTTCTGTGAAGTTAATAACTTTTACATGGTTCTATATTAAAAGTTAATAAATAGGCTTGAGTGTATAAATGGGATTGGAGATTAGAAGCCGCCTCAAAAGGCGAGATGTGACATACGATGACTAATATCGGGAGCATCGGAAACTCGGGATTCGGAACCCCGCCCCCCATTTCAAACCGCAGAGACGCAGAAACGCAGAATTAGGTTGGATTCGATTTTTTCAGATTATTTATTCGGAACCACGAATACACACGAATATGCACGAATAACAGATTCGTGTTAATTCGTGTCAACTCGTGGTTTCAAGAGCCAAATAAAAGGACAACAAAATCCAACAATTTTCTGCGATCTCAGCGTACTCAGCGGTTAAAAGTGGGAGGCGGGGGTGTCAATTCCCGATTCCCATATTTGGGGTTATTTTCGATACTCCCGATTGTAGTAAACTAATTAAGATTCCCGATCAGTTTCGACTTCGTTCATTTTTTTTCGGGTTCACCATTGAACTCATTACGCGAAAGTGCAAGTATTAGAACTGCAACCAATGCAAAGATCGTTCCGAGAATTGTGAACAGCCCGAGCACCGCACCCAGAAGTGCAATCCCGAACTTTTTACGTTTTAAGGCATATATTCCTCCGAGTATCGCAAATATCGAAAATATTATTATCAATGCTGCACAGACGATCATTATATTTGATATAAAGTCCCAGGGTGGATATTCACCGTCTTCTATTTCGCCATTACCTTCGGTCAAAGTGAAATCGAAATCATTGTCGTCATCTTCATCCTCGTGATCTCGATCGAAATCACGACCGAAATTGGATGGTCCGATGTAAACTTTGCGAATTATAGTATTATAACCTTCCTTTTCGACTTTGAGCTTCTGGTTACCTGTCGGGACATTATATATTAGATAATTCCCATCGCCGTCGGTTATGGTGCTCAGGGGTTCACCGACAATAGAAACCGTTGCATTCTCTACAGGTGTGCCATTCAACAAAGTGACTTTGCCATTGATATCGTCTTCAGTTTCTTCATCGAAGAACACGAACCCTTCATCCATATCGCTGAACATAGCGCCCATGGCCAAACCACCTACACCTATGATTAGTCCAAGAACTGCCGCGATAATTAATAAAACTCCCGCAATTGTCGGTTTACTGGATTTACGTTTGTGCTGACGCGGCGGCTCGTAATAGTAATGATAGTGCATCCCAGGTTCACGGGCGGTTGCAGTTGGATGGGGTTTATCGCTCACATGATAATGATAATGTACGTCATCTTCATTTTGGCTCGTTTTTGCGGGTTTGGATTTTTTAGGTTTTGTTACCATTTTTATTCCTCCATAAATTTTTTATTTACCTCATTTATTAGAAGTTCCGTGATAGTGGTAATGCACGGAGCCTGTCGGAGTTGGTGGAAAATAATAGCTCGGGTACTTTTCGACGAATATCAATAACAGGATATACGCGATTATGCCAATGCCCATACTAACTAAGGTTACAACGACCCATATTATTCTTACAAGTACCGGATCCGTATTATAATGCTCCGCGATCCCACCGCAAACCCCGCCAAGCCATTTATCTCGGGTCGACCTGTACAGTTTCCGGGGCGGATAATTGTAAGGTGTACCTGTCGGTGGCATTTGATAATGGTAATGGGTGCCCTTTGGGGGTTCGTCTTTATTGGCTGTTTTAGCGGCCTTTGATTTAGTTGCGTTAGTATCATTCTCCATCTACATCACCTCTAATTTTTTTCTTAAACCTAAATCTGATTGTGACTATATATAAAGTCAAGAAAAACAGTTACTAAATAAAGTTAAGAAAAAAAGTTCCGATAAGTTTTATATATTAGAAGTTTGTTTTTTTTACGTGTTTCAATGAAAGCTACAGGCTCCGGCCGTAAATATTTAGTGTCGCGTGCAGTGGAAGAGCCGTTAGAGGCGACCTTCGAGTTGGGCGAAGACATTCAGGATATATCTGGTAAATTAACGAAACCAGTGGCGATCGGTATTTTTGGCAATATTTTATTAATTTTATTATTACTACCAAGTATATATCTATTATTTCTATTCTTGATCTCTATCTTTAACGGTGAAAAAGAAATTACTACACAATTAATTTTGAGTTCCGTGGTTTTAAGTCTGATATTAATATTTTTTATTTCAATACTCGTAGCGATAATAATTTATCTTTACCAGATCCATAAATTCAATGCCTCTCTTCTTCAACGATATTCATTGGTGACCGCATTAAAAAGCGCACAATTAGAAGTGGATAGACCATCAAAAAAGTCACGCCCGAAGAAAGATATTGATATTAGTATAAAAAAAAGTGGCAAAGCCAAACATTTAAAAAATCCGATTTTTGCGATGCTAGACCTGGTGGAAGAATACATGCATGAGCTGCCGCAGCTTGTGAAACTTTTCAGGTTCTCAACATTTCTTATTATTATTGTCGTTTTATTTCTGGTGGTTGCAGCTATTTTAAAGATTGGAGTTGGTTGGGAATTATTGTTTGTTATGGGCATCTTAGAGCTTGCATTTGGGGCGGTGGCGGTTATATTACTCATCCCGAACCTCAAGCTATTGATCGATTCTGAGAACCTTATTAATTATCTTAAGATCCGTCATGATATTATTGATAATGTAAGATTTGGAAAAAATATACGGGTCCCCAAGGGTAAAGACCAACTAACCCGTTTAATAAAATACCTGACCGAGAACGACCCGTACATAAAAAGTTCAGCGTCTGTGTATGATGAACGCTTTAAGAAGAACATAAGGCTCAAAGGTTCTTCGGGTAAAGAATATCGATTTGATGCCTATTTTTCGGGTGTAAATATTCTGAAAGAAGGATCGGTCAGTTTAGGTATGCCAATGGGTAAATTCTCGGTATTTATAAGAGTATTTAACCAAGAGGTCACCCATGCGTCTCTCGAAGAGCTCCGGGATGCAGTTTTGGACGTTTGTAAAAAAGATGATATTTTTCCACTCAGAGTTATTGCGCTCCAGACGGAAATTCAGGAATTGGAGGACAGGGTATATTATTTTGCGATCGATAAACCGATCAAGCTGAAGAATACACTTACCCACATCCAAATAGTTGCAGAAGATGGAGAGGTATATTCGTTTATTCCGATGATCTCGTACGGTAAAGAGGTTGGATAGTAAGAGTATTCACACCAAATAGTGACTCGATTTTTAGCAGGGGTTGTGATGGCCAAGAAATATAAGAGTTGGGAACTTTACATGTGTCTTGCCTTGAACAGGCTGGTCATGGAGCTCGACCTGGACCTTTACCAGGACGACTTAGAGTCCAAGCTCGAAGATATCCTTTCAAGATCCGAATCCAAATTACCGAAATCCGAAATAAGTTACGAGATAAAATCGAATTATCAGATGACAAATAAGATCTTAAAAAAACTTGAAGACATGAGACTTATAAAAATGGAACTAGATGAAGACGGCCGAAGCTATAATATCTCGATCACCAAAGAAGGAGTTTTATATATACGTAAATACAACGAGTTTTATATTTCGATGTATGAAGATATTATAAGGGATCACTATAAGTTCAGACCGATACCATCGTGGTTTAAGATTAAATAGGTAATAAGTTTTCAGTTTGGAGTTTGTAGTTTTCAGTAATACTCATCGTAATAGATAGCTACAAACTAAAAACCGTAAACTGAAAACTTTCGTTTTAGCCTTTGCCAACCCCGCGATAAACAAATCCTGCACTTTCACATTCTGTTTTTTCGAATAGATTTCGACCGTCGATTAATATTGGATGTTTCATTAACTTTTTAACATGTACAAAATCCAATTCAGAATATTGCTTATGGGCTGTGACGACCATAAATGCATCTGCATTGTTCAGTGCATCATCGAGATCTTTGGTGAGAATTACACCTTCAAATTCATCGGCATCCCTTACATAGGGGTCATGCACAATGACTTCCGCGCCCAGCTCGGTGAGTTTTTGGCAAAGTGGTACTGTTGGTGTATTACGGGTATCATCCGAGTTCTCAATAAATGCAAGCCCCAATAGACAAACTTTAGCGCCCTTAGGTTCCACCCCGAGCTCTTGAAATGCAGCTTTTAATAATTCGATCATATGCTCGGGCATATAATCATTTAATTTACGGCTTGCGATCACGATCTCAGGCACTACCTTTTGTTTGCCGAAGGTGTCCACGCCATATTTTAGTAGCCATGGATCCTTTGGCAGACAATGTCCACCCACCCCCGCACCCGGTAAATGCAAGTTGCGGTATGCGTTCGAATCTTTTGGTAAAGTGTTAACTAATTTTCGGATCTCATAGATGTTCGCACCCATACTTTCAGCAATAAGCGCAACCTCATTAGCAAAGGCAATATTAATATCACGATAGGTATTTTCAATTACCTTTGATAACTCAGCGCTAAGTGCATCTGTATTATATATTTCAGCGTCGGTTATATTCTTATATAATTCCCCGGCGATCTTTGCACTCTCTTCGTTTATACCGCCCACTATTCGCGGATAATTCTTAAGATTATACAACAGTCTCCCGACCATTACCCGCTCATATGCATAGGCTAGATAGAAATCATCACCTGCAGTCATTCCCGATGATTCTTCAAGGATCGGCTTCACGATATTGTTCGTTGTGCCCGGTGCAACAGTAGATTCTATTACTACGAGTACACCCTTTTTCATGCTCTTGCCAATATTTTCGCTAACCGCGCGTAACGATTCGTAGCGCGGCACATGCTCTGCGTCGGTTGGGGTCTGGACATCGATCAGGATCACATCCGCTTCTTGACAGACCGAGATATCGTCGGTTACGCGAAAACTACCGGCTTGAACGACCTTTGCAATTAACTCGGCAAGTCCAGGCTCATCACCCTCAATCGGGTTCTTGCCCTCGTTAAGATAATCGATCTTCCAGCCTGAACGTTTCGAGCGGCGCTGTACACCTATGACCTTGAAACCCTCGACCTGTGCAAATAATGCGGCGGCGGGTATACCGACATAGCCCATGCCAAAAACTACAATCGTCTTTTCCATTGTCACCACTTTAACCCCCAATAACGATTTTAATATTTTAATTTACCCTTATTGTGACCGTAGTCTGCCTATAGAATTGTGAGTTTGTGGCAATTTTGCTATTATGTAGGATATAGATTCATTGCTGAATGCGTAGGATTGCTATCTGAATGCTAAAAGGTGTAGGATCTGGATTCTATTACCATTTGACGTGGGACCTGATTGCCATTTAATTGATGCGTTTAGGCGCTTTGTAATATAATTCCAACGGTTAATATTTATTTGAGCAACCAACGCCCTTTATCGTTATAATGGCAATCCCACGCATCAACAATTAGACGATAAATCCTACGCATAATGGCAACCCTATAACAATCCTACGCAGTCAAGCATAATAATAGCAGTCCCACAAACATCACAACTCCAGCGAGTCGAAGACGAGCGCCCTCACAACTCAGAACTTAAAAAATCAGTTAGAACTAGCACTCAATCTGCCCTCAGGATCTTAACCATCCTATCAAGAGGTTCTTTAGCCTTTTCCATTATATGATCCGATAATTCTACTCTGGGTTGGAGCGTTTCCATGCTCTGAAGTACTTTATCCAAAGTTATTCTCTTCATGTTCGGGCATACCGCGGATTTCACGGGTATGAAGATCTTGGTGGGGAGCTCTTTTTTTAGCCTATAGGTTAGCCCTTCTTCAGTGCCGATAATGAATTTCGCATTTTCCGAATCTTTACAATATTTCACCATACCTTCAGTTGAAAATACTTGGTCGGCAATATCGATTACTTCAGATCGGCATTCGGGATGGACCAATAGCTCTGCATCAGGATGGTTGGCTTTGAGAGCCAATAGCTCTTCTTTTTTTATATCACGATGCACATGACAAAAACCAGGCCATAAGATCAATTCCTTGCCCTCAACAAATCGTTTTACATAGAGACCTAGATTCTCGTCGGGCACAAAAATTATCTGCGGTTCTGGTACGGATTCAACTACTTTGATCGCATTCGCTGATGTACAGCACACATCAACTTCGGTCTTGAGCTCGGCGGTGGTATTAATATAGGCAATTGCACTTGCGGCCGGATATTTGGATTTCTCGGCGCGTAATTGCTCGGCTGTTATCTGGGCCGCCATCGGGCATTTTGCATCAGGTTCGGGATGTACTACAATTTTATCCGGGTTCAGTATCTTTGCAGATTCCGCCATGAAATCTACACCACAGAAGATTATCACATCTGTATCAAGCTCCATGGCAAGCTTGGCTAAATATAATGAATCGCCAAGATGGTCTGCGATATCCTGGACCTCGGGGCGCTGGTAGTTATGCGCTAGAATGATGGCGTTGTGTTTAAACTTGAGCTCAGCGATCTTTTCATGATAGGACATTGGTGGTGAATATATTGTCTTTTTATTTATTCTTTTGGTAGTTATTAAAAAGATTCCAGATTCCAGTTTTCTAATGGCTGACCAATAGGAAGATAGAGGCTGGAAGTAAGACGATAGAGTTAAATTTCTAGTTTCTATCTTCTATCCTCTAACTTCCTTTTAAATAACTTGCCATCTTGAATCCCGAATCCCGAATCTGGAATCCGCCATTGACATTCACACATCACCTCCATCCTTCATCCTTTGATCGGCGAAGTTCCAACCTAAAGAATAAATATTTGTATTCTATTGACCATTCTCATAACATGGGAGACTAATAATGTCAGAAACACCAGAAGCTGAGAGCCAACAAGAAAGTGCACCCAAATTCAAATTCGAATGTACACGCTGTGGAGATTGCTGCAAAACCGAAACTATCCCGGTTTATATCTGCGATTTAGAGCACTGGGGGGCCGATAAAACCATATTCAGGGTATTACACATGTTAGATCTGGAGATCACGAGTGACAGCGCGCGATTGTTTATTAAAAAAGATGAAGATGGTTATTGTAAATTATATCACCGAGACAATAAAGCATGCACGATCCAGAATAATAAACCCTTATTTTGTAGAAGTTATCCATTGGGGTATAATGGAACGAATTATGTGGCTAAGAATAAGGATTGTCCGGGCTTGCAAGCTGAAAGTATGGATAAGGAGATTCTGACCGAGATGCGAGATCTGGCGTTCGAAGATTTTATTGCAATGCGGCAGGTGACGAATGTTATGCCGGTACTGCAGAGTATTTTCTATAACAAGTTGCTCGAAGAATCCCAGAAAGCGATGGATAAGGTGGAGAAGGAGCAAGAAAAGGATTTGGAAGTTGCCGAGGAAGAATAAATCCAATATTCAAATACTACCAATACTACCAATAAAATCCCAAAGACAAAATTCCAAGGCAAAAAAGGGTTTCGGGGGTTGTGAAACTCGAACGTATTCAATATTTTAACGCAGAGTTTCGCAACCCGCAGTTAAAATTCACGACAGATAGCAGAATTGAGACTGAGTGAATTTTAAATACCGGCATTTAATTCCCGAAAGTTAACATAAAGAGAAAGAGGGAATTAATGCAAGGGAGGGGATTCGAACCCCCGGACCACTAAGGACTGGATACCTTATCGCGCTCATTACTGAACCCTTATGGTATACATCTTGCCAGCCAAGATGTGGATCTTAAGTCCAGCGCCGTTGGCCAAGCTTGGCTACCCTTGCATAATGAAAAATCAGGACTCTTTGAGGATATCTATATATCAGTATAATATTTAAATTTAATTTTCGATATATTTTATTACCTCTATGGAAAACTTAATAATTAAAATACATCATAAGATTAATCAATTAAAAGAAATATTTGAAAATCAAGAAATTGGTAGATTTATATGGCTTTAAAATTAACCAAAAACGCACTAACGGTCTTAAAAAAACGATACCTTCGCAAGGACCCCAAGGGCAAGGTCATCGAGACCCCAGCGCAGATGTTCAAGCGCGTCGCAGGTAATATAGCCTCGGCTGAGAAAAAATATGGCAAGAGCAGATCAGAGATTAAAAAGATCCGCGACGATTTCTATAGGATCATGACCAATCTTGAATTTTTACCGAACTCGCCTACGCTTATGAACGCCGGTACCAGGCTCCAGCAGTTATCGGCTTGTTTTGTTTTACCGATCGAAGATTCGATGGAGAGCATCTTCAACTCGCTTCGTGATACTGCATTGATACATAAAAGCGGCGGTGGGACCGGCTTCTCGTTCTCGCGGCTCCGGCCAAGATCCGATATGGTGATGTCGACCAAAGGTATCTCCAGCGGCCCGGTCTCGTTCATGAAGGTCTATAATTCTGCGACCGAGATCATCAAACAGGGCGGCACACGCCGGGGTGCGAACATGGGCATCCTGCGGGTTGACCACCCAGACATTTTGGAGTTCATTAGATCTAAAGCTGAAGAGAGCGAGCTTAATAATTTCAATATTTCAGTTGCAATTACGGATAAGTTCATGGCTGCATTGGCAAGAGACGGCAAGTATGATATTATAAATCCCCGAACCGAAAAAACCGTTCGTAAACAAAGTGCACGCCAGATATTTAGTTTAATCGTGGATAATGCATGGAGTAATGGTGAACCAGGGATGATTTTTTTAGATAGAATTAACCAAGCGAATCCAATACCGCAAATTGGTATAATTGAAGGGACCAATCCATGTGGCGAAAATCCGTTGCTTCCCTATGAATCCTGCAATTTAGGTTCACTTAATCTCACCAAATTCGTGAAAGGTAAAAATGATAAAGAGATAGATTGGTTAAAATTAAAATCTACAATACGAATTGCCATTCGCTTTTTAGATAATGTGATTGATGTTAATAAGTTCCCATTAAAGGAGATCGAAGAAATAACTTATGGGAACCGCAAGATCGGATTGGGCGTGATGGGGTTTGCCGATCTGCTGATCTGGATGGGTATACCCTACAATTCCGCACGTGCAGTTAAACTCGCAGAACGGGTTATGAAATTCATCCAGGTTGAAGGCCGTAAAGCCTCAACCCAATTAGCGAAAGAACGTGGAGTGTTCCCGAACTATAAAGGCAGTATTTACGACGGTAAAATTAAAATTCGGAACGCAACCGTGACCACGATCGCGCCTACAGGCACATTGAGTATAATCGCGAACTGCAGCAGTGGCATCGAACCTTTGTATGCCGTTGCATATGAAAGACATATACTGGAAGGCCAGAAACTGGTCGAGGTTCATCCATACTTTGAAGCTATGGCAAAAAAGGAAGGTTTCTACTCACGGGAATTGCTCGACCAGATCTCAGAATCGGGATCATTACAGGATATTGCAGAGATTCCCAAAAAGTATAAGAAACTATTTGGCACCGCATATGACATTTCACCCGAATGGCATATCAAGCTCCAGGCAGCGTTCCAGAAATATGTGGATAATGCAGTTTCAAAAACGATCAATTTTGCTAGTACCGCTACAAGATTAGATGTGGCGAAAGCATACATACTGGCATTTGAGCTTGGGTGTAAAGGTGTGACCGTATACCGTGACCAGAGCAGGAAAGGGCAGGTGTTAGCTACTGGAGGTGATTATTATGACGAAGATTACCAAGTCTAAACAAAGTAAAATGACCCGCAAGAAGGGATTGACCCCTCGTGTAAGGCCAAAAGATACGTTTGGGGTGACCAAAAAAATGAAGACCGGCTGTGGAAATTTGTATATCACGATCAACGAAGATGAAAATGGGTTATGCGAAGTGTTCGCGACAATGGGTAAATCCGGTGGGTGCGCTTCTGCTCATACTGAGGCAGTTAGTCGTATGATATCCATGGCGTTGCGCTCCGGAGTCAAGCCGGAACCGATCATCCGTCAATTATGCGGCATCAGGTGTCCCAAACAGATCATGATCAAAGGCGGAAGTGTGTTCTCCTGCCCAGACGCGATCGGGAAAGCGCTCGCGGAGTATATTGGCAAACCTATCCCCAAGGAAAGCATTACGTTTGATTCGGGTAAATCGCCCGAATGTCCCGAGTGCGGCGGGATGCTCCAGTTTATCGAAGGGTGTATGGTGTGTAAGTCCTGTGGCTTCTCCGACTGTGATTAGATTACCATTTGAAAGGCGAGAGACGATAGGTGGAAAGGCGAAAGCAATAATTGAAAAATAATATGGGAAAGGTGATTACATAGGTCTTAGGATGCGTTGGCTTATGATTTTTCATCCAACCTTTCGCCCTTCGCCTTTCTATTGGTTAACGCATATTAGTCAAACTCAGTCTTACACTTGGGACATCTCGAAGCACCACCACTGACATTTGCACCGCAAATAGAGCACATGAACTCTTCCGCATCTGTATTACCCCGTTTCGGGCTATTGCGTGGTTTAGGTGGCTTTGGCTTTGCATCACCCTCGTCATCGAAAAGCTCGCCACAGGCCGGGCAGAATGTATCTTGGGCCGCGATCACAGCACCGCAATCAGAGCAATAAAATTTGCCGGTGGCTTCCTTTTGGATGTGGTCCTCGTCGCCCCCAACCCCAAGTTTTTGCGATACCTGGAAGCGCTTGCCGCAGTTTTTACAAGCTGTCGCATCTTCAGGCAGGATTTTACCGCAGCCTGGGCACTCGTACTCCTCACCTTCGAACGGCTCGCCGCATCTCGGACATGATGACGCGTCCGCAGGGACGAGCGCGCTACATTCCGAACATTTGACCTTATCTGCTGGAATTTTGACGAGCCCATCTTTAAGGTCGGAGAGGCCACGTTTAGCATATTTGCGCTTCATCAAATAACTGTTGATCAAAAGAATTGCCATAAAAATTATTACGAATATTGATACACATATACATAGATCTTGGGTAAAATCATCGTCATCCTTATCCTTTCCCTTATCGGGTTCAGGCTCTGGTTCCGGCGGTTCTTCAAGAATGATAATAAGGTCTAAATTGCGGCCGATCGTAACTTCGGTTCTATTTACAAGCCCATCTTTTTCGGCAAGTATTAGGTACGGATTAAAATTAGTTGTATTATCGAGAGCCATGAACAGCTCATGGAGAATTAGCCAATTTAATTTTCCATTCGAACCAGCAGTTACATTGTAGACAATGTTTTTCAATCGATCTTGAATTATTACAGTCGCATTAGGTGTAATGCTACCATTATTATCTTTCAGCTCAATATTAAGTTGCCAATTGAGCGTTATGTTTGAGTTTGGCGCTATCGAATTTTTAGTCTTATTGAAAGTTGTATTGATTGTAATAATATTAGCTTCATGGGTTGTATTGAAATCGTAATTTCTAGAATTTGTTATAGAACAATTTATGAATTTATTGTTGGTTGATATGCCATTGAAAAATGCGCCATCTCGATTATCATAAAATCCGCATTTTTTAAATTTGTTATTGTTTGCATTCATCAGATAGCTGCCGGCTTTTTCATTGGCTGAAATATTACAGTTTTCAATCAGGCAATTATTACCGCTCCAGAGTGTAACACCATAAGAGTTACTTAAAATTGTACAATTAAAAACACCATTTAGAGAAGAAAAATAAATATTAATCCCAGAATCAAGATTATTTAAAATTTCACAATTTTCGACAACAACAAGATATGAATTTTCTATGTATACACCATTAGAATTGTTTATTAATTTACAATTAAAAATAGTAATGTCAGCTGATTCTTTTATAAAGATTCCTTTGGCTTTGAAATCGTAATAAGAATAGATATGATACTTTACTTCACAATTGATTATTAAAAGAGTGTATGAGTTATATATAAAAATCCCAGGATCTTTGTGCGATAAAATTATACAATTATTAATATCACTAAATGACGAATTCACCATTACTATTCCTGAGATACCATTTGAGATCTCGCAATCTTGAATTAAGATCCAACTCGAATTTTCAGCATAAATACTATAGAAATTATCGTTGAACCTGCAATTTATTAATTGGCCTGAATCAGAATGGATAAATGCAACCCCAACATGGCAGTTTGAGAAATTGCTATTTTCGATGTAAGACCGATTTGTTTTAATTTCCAAACCAAGATATTTTTCATCCCACCCGAAATTCGAGATCTCGCTATTATTCATCGAGAAATTCGCACCTTTTTGAACGTTCCAATAGCTTCGATATTCAGGATCATTGACGGTGATATTCGAATTTTCAACAATTAAGGTTCCACCAGATTTAACTTCTATATGATAGGTGCCGTTCGCAGTGCAGTTGAGGTTTAGGTTAACATTCATTAACGTTAAATTACCGCCAGGTTCGATGCTCAAATTACCGTCTAATATTATTGTCTCATCACTAATAGTTGTAGTGTTAATGATTACCCAATCCCCGGTCGAATTAATTCCGCGTGTACCGAAATTAGAGTTGCTTTGCGGTTTTAAACCATTATCACCAATAACGATTAAATTGAAATTCAAAGTTATAGAAATCAGTAAAATTATTGTAATAATTAGAATTCTTCTACCCGTTCTCATATCCTAACCTTAACCTTTAATTGCTTTAGTATTAATAAAGAATTACGTTCGATGGAACATTTTCTCGAGCTGTTTGTCGGTCAGTGCGATTATCGTCGGGCGGCCATGCGCGCAGCTATAAGGGTTTTCCAAACTATAAAGCTCTCGGATAAGGGTCTCCATCTCCGGGAAACTTAATGGATCGCCTGTTTTGATCGACGATTTACATGCCATGATCTGCATTATTTGCTCCTGCAAGGTACTTTCGTCTTTCACCTTACCTAATGAAATTAGATCTTCGATAATATCATGAACTGCGTTCTGGTTCTCCAGCCTACCCAATACAACAGGTACTGCACGGATATAATAAGTATTCTTTCCAAAAGGCTCGACCTCAAATCCCATTGCCTTTAATGTCTCTTGGTGTGATTCAAGAGTATTGATCTCTTTAGGGGTTAGCTCCAGTGGTATTGGTGATAGTAATTTCTGGGTCTGCATCTCTGAGGCGTGATAATCCGCCTGGATACGCTCGAACATGATACGTTCCGCAGCGGCATGCTGGTCGATGATCACGAGTCCTTCGTCGGTTTGGGCAATAATATATTTATCATGGATTTGCGCGGCGGGCAACATCACCGGGAGCGTGCTCGATTTCAAGAGTTTATCGAAATGTTCGGGGTGAGTGCGTTCAAGTTCCGATGATGACGGCTTTATGCGCGGTGAGGTCTCCAAGCTCGTCTGGCGCGGCACTGCAAGTGGTACCTTTTGCGATCTAAGCTCCACCGGCGGTCGCGGCGGTAGTTGCATCGGCAGTTTCTGGCGTGGTGGCGGCGCGCTCGGAGGTCGTAATACATTCACCGTCATTTCGCCGATAAGATTATGCTTGCGGAGTGTACTTTCAATTGCGTTATATATTAACCCACAGATCTTGTGCTCGTCTTCAAACCGTACCTGACGTTTGGTCGGGTGGATATTGACATCGAGTTTCGAAGGATCGAGCTCAAGTTCTAGAACCGCTATTGGGTAGCGGTGCTTGGGTATCAAGTTGCGGTATACATTCTTTATGACCTGGTTTACCAATTGATTTTTTACATATCTGCGGTTGACATAGACCGATATCTGCGAAATATCGCCTCGGGTGACCGAAGGTTTGCTGATATAACCGTTGAGTTTCAATTCTGTTCCATCTGAAGGCTCGATCGGTAAAAGCTCACGAGCTACATTCTTGCCGTAGATATTGACAATGTTTTCCAGTTCATTCAAAGTGATTGGTGCGTTGATCAATTCGTTATCGTTGTGGATGAGTTTAAAATGTATGTCGGAATGGACCAATACCTGGCGGGTGATAATATCACTTATATGCGCTAGTTCGGTCTGTTCTCGTTTCAAATATTTCAATCTTGCAGGTACATTATAAAAAAGGTCCATAACTTTGATCGTGGTACCTGCCGCACAGCCGATCTCTTTGATCTGTGTTAAGTTACCACCTTCGATCCGTATCATTGTGCCAGTTTCTGCAGACTGGGGTTTGGTTATGCACTCGACCTTTGCGACGGCCGCAATACTAGCTAGTGCCTCACCTCGAAAACCTAACGAATTTAAATTAGCTAGATCCTCAATTTTTGTGAGCTTGCTAGTGCTGTGCTTTTCGAACGCAACCTCAACATTATTGCGACCCATACCGTAACCGTTATCGGTAACTCGGATGAGCTTGCGACCGCCCTCCTTTATCTCGATCGTGATCTGAGTGCTGCCGGCATCGATCGAGTTCTCGACAAGCTCTTTGACCACGGATGCGGGGCGCTCAATGACCTCCCCTGCAGCGATCTGGTTGACCGTGGTCTTATCCAACACTATTATTCTGTTCGGGGATGTCATCAACTAACTCCTTATGATGCTTTTTGAAAGGCGAAAGGCGAAAGGCAATAGGCGAGATGCGAAGGGCGATAGATGAATAATTTAGTCATTAAGTCTTGGAGTCTTCCGACTTATTTCGCATTTCGCTTTAAAAATCCAAGATGGATTTTTAATGCGAGGCAACTTGGCGAAGCAAGTTGCCGCAAGAGGCAATGATATTTCTTCCGTCTATCGCCTCTCGCCTATCGTCTATCGATCATTATCTTTAGCTTGCAATAGTCGCTTCTGAAGCTCATAAATTTTGTTCAATACCTGAAGTGGTGTGAGATTCTTCAAATCTAAGCTCTTGAGCTCTTCGATTATTTTAAGCTCTATCTCAGTTAATGGCGTTCTAGCCTCTTCTGTAAAAGTAAGTTGAAGAGGTTTACCTGACGCTCTGAGCAACTTTTTGGTTGAGGCTGCGTCTTGCCTGGCTTCGTCACTTACCCCCAATACATCTTCGGCCTCGATCTTCGCGAGCACTTCCTTTGCACGTGCAATTACCTCAAGCGGCATCCCGGCAAGCCTTGCAACCTGTATCCCAAAGCTTTGGTTAGCGCCACCCCGTTGGACATTATATAGGAATATTATATCGTCTTGATCCTCTTTAACGGCAATATTATAGTTCTGCACACCTTCGAGCACCTCTGCAAGTTCATTAAGATGATGATAATGAGTGGCAAAGATGGTCTTTGCCCCAAGCTTATTTCGGTTGTGGATATATTCGGCAACCGCCCAAGCGATACTGAGCCCGTCAAAGGTGCTGGTGCCACGTCCGATCTCATCTAGCAGTATCAAACTTCTTTTGGTTGCGTTATTAAGAATATTTGCTAACTCAAGCATCTCCACCATGAATGTACTTTGTCCACGGGTAAGATCATCGAACGCGCCCACACGCGTAAATATGCGGTCGACAACGCCGATCGAGGCTTCAGCTGCAGGTACGAAACTTCCGAGTTGTGCCATAATAGTTATTAGTGCTATTTGGCGCATATAGGTCGATTTGCCCGCCATGTTCGGGCCCGTGAGGATCACCAATCTATTATCTTCACAATCTAAGAAGGTACCATTTGGGATGAATTGTGTATCCAGCAACTGTTCGACTACCGGGTGACGGCCCTCTGTGATTTTTAGCACATTCGAATCGGTTATCTCTGGGCGAATATAGTTATTGTTAATTGCAGTTTCGGCAAGCGCGATCAGTACATCTAATATGGCTAAACTACGACTGGTACGCTGAATGCTATCTGCATTACTTGCAACAAAATCCCGCACCTCGTTAAATAATTTATATTCCAGAGCTTCGATTTTATCGTCGGCACTAATGATCGCGTTCTCTTTTTCCTTGAGTTCGGGGGTGATGAAACGCTCGGCATTTACCAAGGTCTGCTTGCGAATATAATCCTGTGGCACTTGCGGGAGGTTTAATTTGCTGACCTCGATATAATACCCGAAGATCTTATTATAGCCCACCTTCAAAGTCTTGATTCGCGACCTACGCTGCTCCTGACGTTCAAGCGCAGCGATCCATTTTTTACCGTCACGGCTAGTCTGCCCGAGTGCATCCAGGTCATCATTATAATTTGGCTTGATCAAACCGCCTTCACGTACAGTCGTAGGGGGATCATCGATTATGGCACGGTCAATTAGACTCACGACCTCGGCTTGGTCATCCATATTAAGTTCCAGATCGCGTAAAATTATCGAGGTCAAACTCGGGTCGACCTCCGCAATTAAACGTTTTATTTTGGGGATGACGTTTAAGGATTGCTTTAATGCGATCAGATCCCTAGCGTTGGCACTTCCATAAACGACCCGACTGATCAATCGCTCCAGGTCGTAGATCTTCTGAAGTTGCTCAACAATATCCCTCCGCAAAAAAATCTGCTGGGATAGCTCTTCAACCGCATCTTGGCGGGCCGTAATGTCTTCAATTTTTATCAACGGTTGCTGAACCCATTTACGGATAGATCTAGAGCCCATTGAGGTTACGGTATGGTCCAGTATCCCAAGAAGAGTACCTTTCGTGGTACCGTCACGAATATTGCGTATGATCTCAAGGTTGCGAAGCGTGGTTGCATCAAGCACCATATAATCTGCAATTGAGTAGGTTGTTAATTGGTTAATGTATGATAATTGGGCCTTCTGGGTCTCTTGGATGTAGCTCAAAGCTGCACCTGCAGCGCTAACTGCAAGATCTTTATTTTCCAGCCCCATGCCCTCAAGCGACAGTATTTGAAAATGCTCGGTCAGATTTTCATAGGCGGCGTCATGTTTAAACGCTTCATCATTAAAGGGTGTGATCATAACTTCGCGCTCGTTTTGGGTTTGAACTTGATCGTGCCTTTGATTCGTTAAAATTTCGAGCAATTTATTATGATCTTCATAAAGCGTTGTTGGAAGTATACATTCCGAAGGCTTAAAACGAGTTAGCTCAGTCGATAATTTTGTCGGTATATCTTCAATACCTTCTAATTGAGTGGTCGTGAATTCGCCGGTTGATATGTCGACAAATGCAAGTCCGATCTTGGATGGAATATCCGTATCTATTTTCTCTTCCTTTGAGGCGGGTACTGCCAACGCCATCAGATAATTATTGGAGTTCGGGGTGAGTAACGTATCTTCGATCAAGGTGCCGGGGGTGATCACACGTACAACCTCGCGCTTGACAATGCCCTTGGCCTGGGCCGGGTCCTCTACCTGCTCGCAAATCGCGACCTTATAACCTTTCTTGATCAATCGCTCTATATACGAATCCGCAGCATGATGCGGTACCCCTGCCAACGGTATCTTTTTGGATTCGCCCTTCTCTCGGGCAGTTAAAACAATATTGAGTTCCTTTGAGGCTAACTTTGCATCATCAAAGAACATCTCATAAAAATCGCCCATTCTAAAAAATAAGATCGCGTCCTCATGTTGACTCTTGATACGTGTATATTGTTTCATTAATGGTGTTAGTTTTCTAATTGCCACTTTTGAGAGCTCCCCCCACATAATTATAAGCCTAATTTAGGGAAGGGATAATAGCTGTGAGAGATTAAATAAATAGCGCCTTTATTCAAGAGATTTGAATATAAAGTTATGCTTCTTGATTAACTACCGTTAAATAGGTATAGATTAAAAAGTTACCGCCTAGTGTTAAACGTGGCTAAAAATGTAATAAAATATAATATAGGTGCAATTTAAGGCGCAACGGATTGCGCAAAGTGTTTGTAAACGAATTTCATACCAAAAATTCTATGGTTAAAATGTTTTCAACGTTTTTTACGGCGTTCCCGGTATAAATAACCACAAATAAAGATCACGGCCGAGACAACGATCGCAATTAACAAAATGTTTGCATCTATATCGGCTTCATTGTCAGCCCCAACTTGCTCTTGCGCTTCTAATTGGGCTTGATATTCCATGCTCGTAAGGTTCAATACCCCCAGAGCAAGTTCATAGGCAATATTAAGTCCGGTTTCAATGCCAGTAAGCAATTCAGGCTTGCCACCCGCATAGAATTCCATGGTTTCTAGGGTATCGGCGGGGGTATGTTTGAAATTGCGCTCATTAATATCACCTTCGTTTTTCGGATATTCATTCATGCCCCGGAACCAAACCGCAGGAATATTATTTCTTATGAAAAACGAGTGGTCGCTTGCAACTTCGGTATCGTCCATAACGAGCACCCATTGAGATGGGAAATTGTAGTGGGTATAGGTAATTTCTTTTAGTAAGTCCTGGAGAATCGTAAAATTATCTATGGTAGATTCGTTAAAATCACTATCACTGTATCCAGAGAAATCTTGAATCGGACTTGTATATAGATATAATTTGAAATATTCCTCGGAGGCACCCGGGATACTGTTCTTGATCGGGTAGTTCAAGCTGAACATATCAAGATTTATATATGTAACAACTTTAATCCCATCCGGTAAATTATTTACAAAATGCGAGCTCCCTGCACCACCACCTTCTTCAGCGTCCCAGGTCGCAAACATAATCGATATCTCTGGGCCGTCTTGGGTTTCATAGTGCTCAGTAAAGGTCCGCGCGAGTTCGATTACACTGCCAGCACCCGCAGCATTATCATAAGCCGCACTGGTAGCATATTTATGCGCGTCGTAATGGCCGCCAATCACTAGCCAAATATTTGGTGCTAAGGTGCCTTCGAGTTGGCCGAGAATATTGACACATCTCACATCACCGTCACGACGATGGCCAATGTACTCTTGTCTGGTAGTATTCAGGTCAAAATCCTGGAACTTGTTGTAAATATAATTCTCGGCGGCCCGGTGACCGGAGGTATCCAAATAGCGATACCATCCTGAAATCGTTTCTATCTCATTATACACGTTTTCAGGTGAGGGCTGGACCTGAACTATTGCATACCCATTTTTATTTGGTTTTGGATTATTAGTATTATTTGCAAAACTTCCAGTGGAGATGATTAATATTGAGATAATGAAAATAAGAGTTAATTTTAAAGTTTTGCAATATTTCAAGCAGACTCACCCTAAAGGAATATAGTTTTCAATATGTTTAAATTTAAGGTAAAATTAATTAAGTTTACGGTAAAAGGATGTTGTAAAAATAAATTGCTGAAAACGCTGAGACCGCAGAATGATAGGGATTCCAGATTTCCTTCAGAAAGGCGAAGGGCGACAGGCGATAGGCGGAAGATGAATTAAAGTCACTTGCGGTAATATGCTTCGCATAGTTACCTCGGCTTTGAAAATGCCCGAAGGGGATTTTCAATGCAAGGTAATTTACATCGTAAATTACCGCTAAAATCATTGTTATGGTTTTCGATTGAAAATTCCTTTGGAATTCCCAAAGCGAAAGCAAAACTCAACTTTCGCCTTTCGTCTTTCCGAAGGCTATCTCGAAACTGTAATCTCGAATCCATGCAGGGTTCTACGAGTTCAGCGTACTCAGCGGTTGAGAATATATGACAAAAGTTATAATCCAATAAATTCAGAGTAAGGGGTGTAATATTTATTTGGGTTTTATCTCATAAATAACTCGGTCATCTTCAAGTTTTTTCGGCACTACCATCACATTCATCCCGACCTTTAACTCATCTTCACCGATATCTTGTTTCTCGAACCATGCTAATAATCTTCCACCTTCCTCAAGATCGATCACGCCAATTGTATATGGCACCTGCTCCTCGAAACCGGTGGGGGCGGCGTTGATTATCGTATAGGTCTGTAATGTACCGTTACCACTGAATTCCAGCCATTCCACCTCACTCGAATTGCAATCCGCACAATCAGCTTTCGGTGGAAAATAAACCTTATCACATTTTTTACAACGGGTACCTTCGAGTTTACCCTCTTTCAAATGATCGACAAATTCTGTTACCTTTGTAAATGGTACGAATGTAATTCTACCAAATTCTTCAAAGCCCATGTTATCACCCATTTCTTTTTGTAAGTGGTTGCGGTAAAAAGGATGAGGGGTGAGGAGAAGATTTCAGTTTCCAGATTTCAGATTTCAGTTCCCCAACCCCCACACCCGATAGCCTATCCAAAGGCGATCTGGAATCACGAATCACGAAACTCGAATCTTATCCACAGCTTCCATCTTTAATTTACCACCTTAGCCAATAATGTAGCTATGATTTATCACCTCAAAGTCAATTATTATCTTTTAAATATCGTCACAAAGCAATACTGCCCGATCCCACCGACATTATGTGCCATCCCGATCTGTGCACCTTCGACCTGCCGGCCTGGATCTGCTTCGCCGCGTAGCTGTTTCACCATCTCGACCGCCATTGAAGTGCCAGTTGCACCTACGGGGTGGCCTTTCGCTTTCAAACCTCCGTCCACATTAACAGGTATTTTGCCACCAAGATAGGTCTGTTGGTCCTCGATGAATTTGCCGCCTTGTCCTTTTGGGCACAAGCCCAGATCTTCATACGCTAATATCTCGGCAATTGTAAAGCAATCATGTACATCCACAACATCAATGTCATTCGGCTCGACGCCGGCCTGTTTATAGGCATCTTGTGAGGCCACGACTGTGCTAGGGATCGTCGTGAGGTCCTCGCGTCTGAGAACCGACATTGGTGCAGAAGCACATCCGAGCCCTTCGATCCAAATGGGTGTATCTGAGATCTTAGCGGCACGCTCCTCCGATGCAAGTATCACACAGGCGGCACCATCAGCATTACCGCAACAATCATATAATGTAAGAGGCGAGGCGACTGGTCTGGAGCCTAGTGCCTTTTCTAGTGTGATCTCTTTTTGGAACATCGCTTTGGGGTTCTTAGCACCATAGAAATGGTTCTTGACCGCCACCATCGCTAGATGCTCGCGCTTGGTACCATAATCGTGCATGTGACGGGTGGCATACATCGCATAATAACCTGGAAAGGTTGTGCCGAAATTCGATTCCCACTGTACATCGCCTACCCGCCCCATTAACGCTAAAAGTTCTGGAGTGGTGAGCTCTAACATTTTCTGTGCGCCGATCACTGCAACAAGATCATGAACACCTGCCTTGATCGCCAGCCATGCAGTTCTTAAAGCTGCGGAGCTTGAGGCACAGGCCGCTTCGGTTAAATATGTCGGCTTGGGGTTCATGCCAATATATTCGGTTATTACGCCGGGTAACGAACGCTGTTTATGATATTCCGGAACGGAACCGATTACAGTCGCATCCAGATCGTTTTTGGTTAACCCTGCATCCTCAAGCGCTTGTTGAAACGGTTCAAACGCTAGCTCTTGAACTGTAGCATCGTCGCGCCTGCCAAATTTACCATGACCGATTCCTACTACGGCAACTTTCATGTTATCACACTCTGATATTCTATGGATTCGAGATTAGAGTTTGCTAACGGAAAGGCAATAGGCGACAGACGATAGGCGATAGGAAGATAAGTCTTTCGCCTCACGCCTTTCGTCTTTCGCCATTCCGAAGGAAATCTCTAATCAACATTTAGGTCTTACCACTTACCATTAAATTGACAATAATATACCTAAATATATTGTCCCCCATCGATTTTGATAACTTCACCGGTGATATGTTTAGCTTTTTCCGAACAAAGAAACACCGTCAGGTTTGCGACATCAACAGGTTCACCAAGTCGCCCAAGTACGGTTTCATTTATCGCGAGCTCTTTGAATTTATCAGGGATCTTCATCATCATATCGGTTAGGACCATGCCGGGGGCAACAGCGTTTACATTAATATTGTACTTACCCAGCTCCTTTGCCATTGATTTTGTCATAGCAATTATCCCGCCTTTGGTTGCCGAATAGTTAGATTGACCGAATTTACCGCGGAGTCCATTGATTGAGGTGATATTAACGATTTTACCGGCATTTTGGTCTTTGAAGATCGGTGTTACTAACCGTGCATAATTAAAATAACCTTTAAGGTTGATATTCATTACCGAATCCCATTCTTCTTCCGTCATTTTCCAGATCACTGCATCTCGATTGATACCCGCATTACAAACAAGAATATCAATTTGGCCGAACGTTTCTAAAACTTGGTTGACCATATTTTCTGCGTCATTGAAACTGGAAACATCAGCTTTAAAAGCCGCACCTTTCCTGCCCAAAGCTTCAATATCACTAACTACTTGGCTCGCCTCGGTCGCGTGTTTACGGTAGTTTATTGCTACATCTGCACCTGCTCGTGCTAATGTTCGCGCAATAGCGGCACCGATCCCAAGACTTCCTCCGGTAACAATTGCAACTTTACCTTCTAATTCCATAACCAATACCCCCAATTACCTAAATTAGAGCTATTTTAATTATTTATTTTGCCAAACTGGTTTGCGTTTCTCGAGAAATGCGGTTAGGCCTTCATTTGCGTCCTTGGTTTTCATTAATTTGTTCAAATATATTTCTTCGACCTTGGTTACGGCTTTGTCATAATCTTTATCCAATACTTTATATATCGAACGCTTAGTGATTCGATTTACGATTGCACTATTATTCATAAATTTCTCGATAAACTTATCTACCTCTTCATCAAAGGTATCAAAAGGAAATACATGATTTACCAATCCAAGCTTCTCAGCCTCCGACGCTGGGATTATATCACCGGTTAAAATTAGCTCGAACGCGTTCTTCAAATGCATCATTCTCGGAAACATTATCGCTGCGATTGGAGGAAACACACCTACTTGGATCTCAGGTTGGCCGAACTTGGCACGCTCGGATGCAATAACTATATCGCAGAAAGTAGCGAGTTCACAGCCCCCGCCTAATGCGGCGCCATTGACGACTGCAATAACGGGTTGCTCTATTTCATTAAGGTTTGAAAATATACGATGAAAGATCTCGAGCATCACTTCGACTTTATCGGTGGTATGTTCCGAAACATCCACACCAGCCGAAAAAGCTTTACCTTCAGCAGTAAGAACCACCAGATTCATACTTTTATCTTTCTTAATATCAGAAAGTGCAGAATTAAGTTCGGACATCATTTCAATATTTAGAACATTCAATGGTGGTCGGTTCAAAATTAATTTAGTTAGTCCATCATGTTTTAAGACTTTTATTGTTTTAAACTCGAATGGTTCAGAACTCATAAGATCCAACCTCCAAAGAAAGTATTTTCTAAGATAGGGGTCGGTAAATGTCCTCCAACATAATTAAAGTTTTTTAAGTTGAGTTCTGAATCTAACCAAGCCTAAAGCAATGCAAATTACGAAGTGTTTTGGGTGCGAAAGATTACCCTGCTAATAATATCCAACAAGAATCTATTTTTCAAGGTTTTGATTGGGGTTTCAGTAGAATTTTCTGCTCGCTGGGATTAAAGCGTTCTTATTCTTCTTCGTTCCAGTATTTGATCCGTTTTTCGATGTTGTCGTTGAGGGTTTGGATCTTATCCATAACCTCGTTAAGGTCCTTGAGCTTTTGACGGAAGATATTCCAGTCTAATGCTTTTGGGACCTCATCAGAATTTGATGCGACCAAGTTTCCCATCCTCCTTTATCTTTGTTTATTAAAAACCAATTCCCATCCCTTATCATAAGATAAAGAGCTTGGTTTTACAATTACCGTTTATGAATTATCTTATTTATAACCTTTTCGGTGAACTCTGGATTTACATTAATTTGTAATATAAGATCTGAATTACAATTAATATATCAAACTCAGGCAGTAGAAAAAACTATATTGGATTTCATTTATTTGGGTACTGGCAAATAGTAAAATAATTCTATAAATCTATGGGCCGGTGGTCTAGTGGTTATGACGCTGCCCTTACAAGGCAGAGATCGGGTGTTCGATTCTCCCTCGGCCCATCCCTAATATTTTAATAATGATATTGTCCATGGCCGGAAGAATCTCACACCCGTGGGCTAAATAGGTCTATGCATTACCGAATTCTTATTTAGCCCATAGGCTAATAATTCCAATGAGTCTAAAAAGCATTATTCGGAATTATTAACCTCGGGGTTCGATTCTCCCTCGGCCCACTCCTATTATTTTTCTTTAACGACA
>CBDVCJ010000014.1:0-25325 GCA_965372445.1 uncultured Thermoplasmata archaeon
AGAATTCGAAGATGAGGGTGTAAGCGATTTGTAAGACAATAGCACTTAGAAACCCTAAAAGAGTCGTAGTCCTCATTAAACTACGACGTTTCCATTGATGGTCGATCCTTCTAGGTTCTGTTCAAACGTGATAAATATTATTTGATCCCGAGTTCAACCCTTGAGTCAGTGGGAGTGGATTTGAACTTCGACCCAACTCGTGCAAATATGACCGAGTTGGGCACGATTTCATTATTCCAATCTTCTTTTCATTTTTAAAAAGGTCATCTCGTCAATTTCGCCCCTGAGAAGTTTAAATACCAGCTTCTTAATGATCTTATATTTCAAATCCTCATCCGAGGTATACCAATAGCAGATTTTATTGCCATTATTATTTTTTCTAACTAAGTTCAAGTCCAGTAATTTATTCACGTTATTTGAAACCTGAAAGCGATTCAATTTTGCCCTATTTACCAGCTCTTTTTGGTTTATACCAGGATATAGTTTAATGAAAGTCAATAAATGCTCTTGTAAAGGTGTCAATTTATGCAATTCCAGCTTATCCGCCGATTTTTTAGGTACATAAAGTACATTATAATGTGGATAATAGCACCTGATGCCACGCTCTAAACCCGAATAAATTTTTTCACATTTCTCTAAATAATCAAGATGATATCGGAGTGCACCATCTGTAAGTTCAAATACATTTTTTAAAATATTGAACGATACCCCAGGGTAAGTTACGATATGATTGTATAGCATTTTACGGTTTTTGTTCTCTAATGCGACTTCCCCTTTAGCCATTCTTTTTCGCCTTAATGATATAATTATATGTGTAAAGATTTAAAATTTTCCTATTTTTCACGATATTTTCTTAATTTTTTTCCTGCGATCTTTGGTCTTTTCGGAGATAAGTAATTGTGTCGAATATAATTGCGTGTATCCAAGGATATCTCACCTTCTTTATATTTTTTATATAAAATTGTTTTTAGTTCTGAATTAGTAAAATCAGTTTCCAAATCGTCATCCTTATACACGACCTCATTCATTAATTGGTTTATTATTTTGTAATTATCTGGAGGTTCCCTTGGAGGTTGGCGTTTCTTTCTTACAATTATAAATATTGCAATTAAAACAATTAATATTAAAATAATTATCACAATAAAAATTATTGTAAAGTCATCCAAATCCTTTTTATCATCGATTTTTAGGTTTAAATATCTGTCAGGATCATTCGGGAACGCATCGCTATTATCCCCGATCCCATCGCCGTCGGTGTCTAACCACTCAGTAGAATCAGTTGGAAATTCATCTGTACTGTCCGGATGGCCATCGCCATCAGAATCCTTATCCCCTGGTTCTAAAATCCATTTAGTGGGGTCATTTGGATAGGCATCACTATTATCACCTACTGCATCCCCGTCAGAATCCAACCATTCAGTAGAATCGGTCGGGAATGCGTCACTATTATCCCCAATACCATCCTTATCTGTATCGATCCATTCTGCTGGATCATTTGGAAATTCATCTGTGCTATCTGGATGACCATCGCCATCAGAATCTTTAGACATTGAATCTGCTAGATATTTAGTAGGATCATATGGATATGCGTCACTATTATCCCCAACGCCATCACCATCAGAATCCAACCATTCAGTGGAATCGGTCGGGAATGCGTCACTATTATCCCCAATACCATCCTTATCTGTATCGATCCATTCTGCGGGATCATTTGGGAATTCATCTGTGCTATCTGGATGACCATCGCCATCAGAATCTTTATCTTCTGGGTCTATTATCCATTTAGTGGGGTCATTTGGATATGGATCGATGAGGTCATTATAACCATCGCCATCAGAGTCTTCAACACTTTTCACTTCAATTGAATACCAACTCTCGTCATTTGTATTATCATAAGCTTTAACTGCAATATAATAAATAATGCTGGTATTTAATCCTGTCAATTGATACTTGAGTGTATTGCCAACATCTATCCCCGAATTACCTTCATTTGCACCTGTGCCTTCATAAGGGTGGCCAGAATCCGTGTCATAATAGAGCTTGTATCCAGCCAAATCCGGTTCAGGGTTTGCATTCCAAGTTAGGTTTATAGCCGTAGTGCTGGTATCAGCAGCAAGCCCTGTTGGAGGAGAAAGCGGAGCGTTAAGATTAATGCCAGTTAAAATTGGATTGTAAAGTACCTTTCCGTATTCAAAATTATCGTAATAATCAAAAATCATCGAATCAATATTGGATGTAACATTTGTATCCCAATAATTATTATTAGCAGTGACGTCTGAGTTGGCATAATTACCAACTATGTAGGCAACATTATTGTTTAGGAAGTTGTTATATGAGATTTGATAACCAGAACCATATTGAATATGAATTAGGCTATTTGAATTATTCCAAGAGTTGCCACTGAATGTATTTGATTGAAAATGCCAATCGCTTGGATGGTATGATTCTGACCCTCCAATTTCAATACCATAACCATTGTTAGCTAAACAGTTGTACTGAAAGAGCTGGCCATTGACACTATGCTTTCCAGTCAGATCGACCCCTCCTTTGTTTTCGACTATAGTATTATTCTCAATTAAAAACCGCACATTATGAGGATGATGTATGTAGAGGGCTTGACCATCATTCTTAGCAACGATATTATATTGAATAACTACCTGATAATAAGGGGTGGTCCCGACCGCTGGAGAATAAAATTTCGGGAATGACATTCCCATTCCATTGCCATATATATAATTATTTTTTATATAGATACTATGCACTTTCGGACCATAGCCACCACCACCAATATCTATTGCAATATCATTTCCCGCGAACTCGTTGTTGGTAATGTTCAATTCTTTGTACTCTCTCTGGTTAGTATTAAGGGCAACTCCACGATGGTTATTCAAAAAAACATTGTTATGAATTTGGGTATTGATAATATGAGATACTATATCACCATAGTGATCATCATATATAGTCCAAATGCAGTCACCATTATTACTAAAAGTGTTATTTTTAAATACAGTATGATTTGTGGTTCGAATCTCAATTGCAACATTATTATTGAGTAACGATGAATGTGTTACAATAAAAGCTGTATTAAAAATGTAAAGAGCTGTACTTGCAAATTCAATGGTTACATAATCTAAAATTGAGCCTTTTATATAGTTATCGTTATTATCTAATGTAGAACCGGCAGTAGGTCTAATACGAATACCGCCCCAATCGCCTGCATAAGGTGACGCAGCGTTGGAAGTAAAGGTGATGCCATTATTCTTTGTCCCTTGTGCAACCAGAAAACCTTCTATTTTAATATATTTATCACCATCAAATTTCACAACAACTCCGGGGTCAATAGTTAATGTTATATTTGTATTTACTAATATATTTTCAGTAACAATATATGGGCTATTTGCAAGCGTCCAGGTCGTATTTGTTGAAATTATACCACTTACTTGTGTGGACCTACTACCACTTACCTGCTCTAATTCTAAATAGAATCCCATCAAGCCCGCGCATACAAGCACACAAATCACAAAAATCGAAACAAACCGCGAATTAAATTTATTGTCCCTCTTATTCAACATTTATTCACCTTCTTTTTATTAATTTATTAAATAGATTTATTTTGAATAATGAGGTTTTAAAGATAAATAGATTATTGAAAGCAAAATTCACATACCTGGTTACTTTTTGATATTTAAGGTTTATGACAATCTTTCGGCATAAAATGGCAGGACGTAGGGGGTCGAGTGTAGGGTGTAGTGCGGTCTGATCGTCTGCTCATATATTATTCTGTTGATCTAAAACTTACGCTCAATGACCAGCTGATTAATGGACCCGCTACACCCGACACCCTATACCCTACACCCCACCAGCCATAAACAAAAAAAATCAATTTTGTCTATTTTTGCGATAATACAAGACTAAACAACCTGTCGCAATCGCCACTACTGCCAAAACCCCCGACTCCACAAGTTCCGCCCGAGCAAGTACACACTCCAGAACCGCCACAACCCGTGCAACCACCAACCTCCGAGGTTACACCACAAGTCGTACCACAGGTCGAGCCCGCGCCACCGCTACAAGCACCGATGCTGCAGGTGGAAGAACAGCCAGTGCCTACGCCTCAAGTTGAACCGTCACCGCAAGTTGAAGCGCAGGAGCCACAGGGACAGGCTCCGATGCCTAAGATCAAAACACCGTCAACAATTGCAGAAAATAATTCCTGAGTCAGTGGTTCACCTCGTGGAACCACTTACTGAGATTTTCATTTATTAGGTAATATAAAAAAATGTCATACTTCTCATTGGAGTACGACATTTTCTTGAATCGAATATTATAGAACATAATCCTCCTTTTTTCATACAAAGGTTGGAGAATTAGGGTACTTTTTCTCTCTTTTTATTATATATGGTATGATTGAAAAAAGTGGCGAAATTAGCAGTAATATTATTGTCGGCCATTATTACATTATTGGTTGTGGTATTGGATGTACACATTAAACTTTGTTGCACATCGGGCAATTATTTACTATGATTATTTTTCCACTTTTCGAGCAAGTGTGGGTTCGGAAGGAGTTGTATGGGCAGCTGTACTGGTGGTGGAAGTATATGATTGTTCTGGTGGTTTCTTCTTTTGGGATAGTTGTTGTTCCAGCACTATTGGGGAAGCTTGCGGTACACCACCCCCCAGACCCTTTGAAGTCTCCACATTTATTGGTTGCGCTACCGGTAATTTCTGGGGTGGAAGTAGTTGTCCCTTTTCTATGGGTTTAGCACCCGCCTTTTTATCATCCTTATCCTCATTCTTGATTGAATTCAAATATTTTTCTTCCTTCTTCTTGCGAATAAATAAAAATGCCAATATTAATATCACAATAATAATTATTACCGTCATCACTAAGTAAAACATAAAATTGTCTTTCTTTTCCACTTGTGTATCTTTGGGCGGCTTTGAGCTATCTGCTTTCTCTAATACATTTACCGTCAATTCTGCATCATCAAAAACTTTCTGATTATTTGATATAAATGTAATTAAATACGCACCAACCTCAATAACCTCAGGCACCATTATGTTTACACTGATGTTTTCTATAAATCCTGCTTTAACGAATATCAAACCATCATCATCTGAAATTTGAACTGTAGCTACTGTAAATGTTTCAGATCTAAATTTAATATAATATTCGTCAGCAATATTACCGGTATTTTCAATTATCAAAGTCACATTATAGGATCGGGATTGTTCTATAGATATAGATTCTGGTGTAACTTCAATAGAGACATCATAATTAGCAATAAAGAACCTGCTTAAAACTTCGAAGATCACATTGACCTCAGCACTTATGGATTTGTTACCCATGGAGGTTGCATTAACATTGATTGTATATTCACCAAGTTCGAAATCCAATGGCAGATCTATTTTAAGTCCAACAATTCCAGCTTTACCCGTTTCTAATTGAATATTAGATTTATTTACATTAATAAAATTTTGTAACCTCGATGCACTGTATTCGATTATAAAAGTGTCTTTTACATTTCCTTCATTGTTAATTGTAAAGTTTATAGTAGCTGATTCTCCCTGCTTTACCGAAATATAACTCCGTTCGGACATAAGACTTAGATCATGCTCAATCACGAAATTTAGATCGATTGTAAAATTATGGGGTTTGGAAAGTGTAACACCCCAACTTGGAAGTACCCACCAATAATATGTTTTTGCATTCTCCAAATTATTTGCCAGAATAAAATATGTTGTAGTTAGACCAGATTGTATTACGGTTTTGGGTTCGGGATTCTCATCAAGAAATACTGTGAAAGTTATTGTCTCTCCTTCAGGATTATATATTTCCCATTCGAGTTTGGGACTTAAGATATTTATTATGCTATTATCTGATGGCGATAATAGGGTTACTTTCGGAGTCTTTTCTGTGATTCGGCTGTCCACATGGACAGTTATATTGGATCTTATATCTGTACCGCCATCTTTATCAGTTAAAGTTAATTCAATATCTTCTTCGCCTATCACATTTGCTAAAGGAATAATTTTTAGCAAATTATTTAATGGGTCTATTATTTCAACTGATTCGAGATATTCATATATCTGGGTTTCCTCAACACTCCAACTCAGATTCTCATTTTTATCTTCTACATCACTTTTAAATGGAGTTAAATTGATAATTTCAGCTCTCATTCCAATTTCAATTTCATCAAGGGCATAAGAGATCATAGGTGGATTATTCAATACCTCTAAAGAATCTTCTAAATATTGCCAGCCAGTTGACTCGTTGATACTGTCTTCCAAGTTTACTCTAAAATCATAATCGCCTAATTTAGAATCAATATAGGTAATAAATTCCGATGCCCAACAATCTATTGAATACACACCTGGTAGATTTAACCATTCACTATCACTTTTATATTTGTACTCTGCTCGATAATTAAGCTCAGCCTCCGGGGTTTCATAATCATTACAGTTTGCGTACAGAAGTATAGATTTATTTCTATACACTATGTATTGAGACAACGCAACATTTAATAATTCTGGTTTGCGATTTGAGATTAGCAATGAATCATTGGCATATAACCAACCAGTATAATTACCGTCGGAATCAGTGATATTAGCTCTGAAATCATAATAGCCAAACGGTGCGCCAAATGGTATTGTAAAATTTATCATCCATTTATCAACAACATATTCTGGCTTTGGCTGCAACAACTTCAAATATGTAATATTCCATTTGAACTCGCTTGGCTCCCTATATTCTACATCTACAGTTAGATTCTGCTCCGGGTCTTCTATATCATTACCGTTAACCCACGCTGCGATTATTTCGTTCTGATAAGCTTCATTTTTAGATAAGGTTAGATCTTCAATTCCCGGGAAATTATTTAGTACTTTCAACCCATCATATAAATAAAACCATTCACTGTCTTGATTACCTTTATCGGTGAATTTTACACAAAATTCGTAATCACCGACCCACGCATTTTTGTTGGGGGTTAATGATACTTCCCAACGGTTATTTGAATATGTTGGTGTGCCAAGATCTTCATCAAGCCACGATACATGGTTGGAATCCCTATATTTAAAAGTCGGCACTAGTTCCGATTCCAAATCTTCAATATCTGTACCATTTGAATATATATACACAGTTTCGGTTCTGATTATTGATGATTTTGATACATTTAAATCGATAACGTAAGGTATAATGTTAAACCCAATTTTAATTAGAAAGCTATCTATAAATCCCCCATTGTAACTAGGATCGTATACTCCCGTGGTATTTGGAAAATCAGTTGACATTGTGGAGCCAATAACATACATTTTGCACTTAGAATCGATCGCCATTCCATAACCCTGGTCGTTATCCATGCCCCCGATATATGAAGAATAGATCAATAATGAGCCTGAAGGATTCAATTTTATCACTACCGCATCACTAATACCGTATAGGGTAGTATCATAGGCTTTACTTGGTGTCACTGGAAAATTAATGGAGTAGGTACATCCGGTTATGTACGCATTACCCATGAAATCTACAGTGATATCATACCCCCAATCATCACTTGAACCACCAATAAATGTGGAATAACTAAGGGATGAGCCAGATGGATTCAGTTTAGACACGAAAATATCATCACCTTGATTATAAGAAGTATCGCATACGTTCGAGGTTGTAGGAAAATCAGATGAGTCAGTGCTCCCAGTCACATATACATTATTATTTAAATCGACTGCAATACTATTACAATCTTCAAAAGCACTTCCTCCAATATATGTGGAATATATTAGCGACGAGCCTGCGGAATTCAATTTAGTAATAAAGCCATCGTCGTTACCGTTATTTGCCGTATCGTATGCACCTGGAGTCGTAGGAAAATTCATGGTGGCGGTTCCGGTTACATATGCATTGCCCGTGGAATCGACTGCAATACCGTCCCCAACTTCATAGGAAGTTCCACCTAAAAATGTCGAATATATAAGATCATTTATACCGTTCCCTAGAGGGTTCAATTTGGCGATAAACACATCACTACCGCCATTATATGTGGTATCGTATGCACCAATCGTAACCGGGAAATCAGATGAACTTGTGATCCCAGTAACATAAGCGTTACCAATGGAATTGATTGCGATATCATAACCTTCTTCAATACTGCTTCCACCGATGAACGTGGAATATATAAGATCATTTACTCCATTACCTCCAGGATTCAATTTAATTAAAAAAACGTCGTTAAAGCCATTAAGACTAGTATCAAACGCACCTATAGTATATGGAAAATCGGTAGAATATGTAAAACCTGTTATGTATGCATTACCGTTCATATCAATTACAAGATCTTTACCGTAATCGCCACTACTACCACCAATAAATGTTGAATATAAGAGCGCGGAGCCATCATGATTAAGTATCGATACAAATACATCCTGACTACCATTGTGTGAAGTATCATATGCACCAGTAGTGTTTGGAAAATCGAATGCATCTGTATAGCCTGTTACATATGTATTATTGTTAGAATCGACATTAACGCTGAATCCTTCATCGTAACCTGAACTACCAATGAAAGTGGAATACATAAGTGGGTCGATTACTAAATCTTTATCGTGGTCGTATTCCCTTGAGATTTCAAAACCATAGGTTTTTAAATCATACATTATGAACTTTCCTTCAATTTTATATTTAATTTTATTTGTGTTTTGAAGCTGATAGATGAAAAGTTCAGAATCTATAATATCTCCACAAGCGGTACGGATTATTAAATTATTAAAAGAATCCATAGATATACTGTTTACATTTTGGTAATTCAATTTAATGTCATTTGGATCTCCACCCGGATGAACAATAAACTCGTACTTTAAACCTTTCTCAGTCAGACAATATCTGAGGTCAATATTTTCGTATAAATTATAATAGACGATTTCATGATAATTCAGTACATTAGTACACCATTTGGATGAGTCGTTGCCATAAAAGAAATTGCTCCTATGTGGCAGTAACCCTACGCCCCTTGGCACAACTTTGTTCGAATTTTCAAAATTCAATTTCAATACCACACTTTTTCTTGACCGTGGTATCTCAGGTTCAAATTCAGGATGAAACCTATCAAGTGCATTAATGGACTCCCGACTCCCCGACTCCCGACTCCCGACTTTTGACTCTTCCTGTATTTCAAGTACCACACCATCGTCTAGGAACCATACTCCCTTTCCATTTATATAATATTTAACAGTGTATTCTTTAATCTGTCCCCGATTTTCAGTAAAATATCCATTGATTTTATTTAAGTTCTCTATTATGTCGAGTTCTTTTGGTGGAGCGAAATCTACAGATTGGTTGGCTCTAAAAATTGTGTCCGAATTCAAAATCCTTGCCGGTCCCTGCTCCATCATTAAATTAATACCAGATACTATCAACATAAAAATTAAAATTATACTTATGTGTTTTTTCATCTATTCACCTTAATGGTAATATTTTATTCTATAGATTCCGGTGATTGGACTGGGCTTGCTTTCAGTGGGGCGGGTTGTGGGGTAGGTGGTGTAGCAGCGGGTTGTGGGGTAGGTGGTGTAGCAGCGGGTTGTGTGGTAGATGGTGTAGCAGCGGGTTGTGGGGTAGGTGGTGTAGCAGCGGGTTGTGGGGTAGATGGTGTAGCAGCTGGTTGTGGGGTAAGTGCCGGGACAACGGGGTGTCCTTCATCTTCCACTGCGGTTTCAGTCGGTTCAGAATCAGGTGGAGGTGGTGCCTCACCTGAGGGTTGCTCTGCTGGCACTTGTGGTGTGGTAGCAGGACCGACCCCTGCTTGTTGAGGCAAAGGCACCGTGGGCGGCGAAGGTTCTTCCTCGCCTGGGGGTTGCCGCTTTTTCTTTACTCTAAAAAACATTATAGCAGTTATTAATATTATTATTATCACAACTATTACTAATAAAATAATCATCAATGTCCAATCCTCCGCTTTTCTCTTAACTTTTTCCTCATGGGGTGTTGTAAAACTCCAAACACCATTAAGACATATTCCATTGTCAGTCTCATTTGAAGGTATAACCGTCCAAAAATAGGTAGTATTGAGGGCCAAATTATTAGTGGGCGTATATATTAGTGATTCCTGAGTAGCTACTAATAGACTGTTATCAAGATTAGCTACATTAGTTTTATCTAACCCTAAATATATGTTATATTCTATTGAATTATTTCCTTTCCATTTTAATTGTGGTTTAAGTGTATTAACTGTACTCTTATCAGGTGGTTCTAATAAAGTTACAGTTGGTAATTTATCTGTTATATATTCAGAGCCAGTCGTAAATTTCCAAGGATTAGGTACAGGTCCTGAAATTAATGCATAGTCATCTAAATCTATTCCTCCAGTAATTTCAAATTTATATTCAGTATTCTTTTCAAAATGTGTAGTGTGAATAAATGTAACTATTCTATTATCCTCATTCCACTCAATAGTCCAACCTCCTGGGTTGGGATCTGGGGTGCAATGAAAGGTAACACTATTTATAGCCATTGACTCAGTAAAAGTAACAATTATGTCTTTATTTAGATCCATGTTAATATCACCATCTCTAGGTGAAGTAGAATATATTACTGGTTCCTCGCCTATAGTTCTGAATGACCAAGGGTTGGGAATATTGCCTTCGACTAGGTCAAATCCATCTAAGTCTTTACCTGCTGTAATCTCAAAGGTATAAAGTGTGTTTTTTTCGAAATTGGTTGTGTGTTTGAAAGTTACAATATCTTCCCCAGCATTCCAGGATGCTTTGAAGTCCCCTGATGGTAAAGGGCTACAAATATATGTAATTGCAGAGGCGCTCATTGGTTCATTGAATTCTACGATTATATCTGCATCTAGTGGGATACCTGCAGAATTGTGGACTGGATCTGTTTTGGATATTATTGGATTATCACCTATAGTCCTAAATTCCCATGGATTCGGGATATTGCCCGCGATTAAATCAAATCCTTTTTGATCTTTTGCACTTTTTATATTGAATGTATATAATGTATCTTTAGTGAATTCAGTAGTATGTTTGTATTTAACCTCAGTCTTATCTAAATTCCAAACCGGTGTGAAACCACCCGCAACTGCTGGAGTGCAATCGATTTGAACTGTATCTGTATCCATATCCTTGCTAAATTTAACAATAATATCTGCATTTAATAATACCTGAGTTGCACCTTTCTTTGGAATTGTATCGATTATCAATGGATTATCGCCGGTCGTAGTAAAAGACCAAGGATTAAGTATGCCAGGTATCAAGTCTAAGTCATCCAAATCTTTACCTGCTGTAATCTCACAGGTATATTTGGTATTCTTGGTAAATGGGCTCGAGTGTGAATATGTAACTTCGTCATTAAGTGCGTTCCAAACCGGCGTCTGCCAACCGCCCGGATCGGGAGTGCATGTAAACTGTACCGTTCCTGTATTCATTGGCTCGTTAAATTTGACAATTACATCTGCAGTCATATATACATTAATGGTATCATTTGCAGGTGTGGTTTCTAATATTAATGGGTTATCACCAACTGTTTTAAAATAGATAGGATTGTTAATGTCCAATTCGAGATCATATTCATCGAGATTGTTGCCTCCGGTAATCTCAAATTTATACGTTGTAAGCTTTTCAAATTCAGTATTGTGTTTAAGGGTAACTATCTCATTATAAGCATCCCAATATGCCGTAAAACCGCCATTAGGTAACGGATTGCATGACCAAGTTATTGTGTCTTTTTTCATAGGTTTGCTAAAAGTGATGACAATATCCTTGTTTAATGACACATTTTTAGAATTAGTAAGTGGGTCCGTGCTGAGTATTACCGGGTTGAGGCCAATGGTCTTAAATCGCCAGGGATTTGGTTCATCTCCTGTAACGAGCTCATTACCTGCTGGGTCCTTAGCACCTGTTGCTATTGTGACATTATACCAGGTATTATATTCAAAATCATTTGTATGATTATATATAACTTTTTTATCGTTATCACTCCAATCACCAGTTGACCATCCACCCGGGTTAGGATCGCAAACCAGTGATGCAGTACTTTTATCAATCGACTCGCTGAAGGTAACTTCAATACTTGTATCTAAATCTACATTTATTGAATTATTTTTAGGTAGAGTTATTGTAATATTAGGTGCTGTAAAATCACCAGTTGTAAAATAAATATGCCGGGGTACACCCGGATTATCCACTAATGGTAAATCCCAATAATCATCGCATCCTGTGATATTGAACCAGTAAGTAGATTGCTCTTGAAAATCATTATGATCAAATATTACAGTTTCATTGGTTTCATTCCAGGATAGACTCCAGCCAAGTGGATCGGGCTCGCAAGTGTATTGTAAGGTGCTTCGGTTCATCGGCTCACTAAAAACCGCTTTTAGACTCTTATTCACTTCCACATTAACAGTATTATTTGCAGGGTCGGTAAGTGTAACCTGGGGTTCAGTGAAATCACCAGTTGTAAAATTCCAAGGATTAGGTATTAAGAGCTTTGGGTGTTGTATTATTGATTTACCGGTCGCATCCAGACCTGCGGTTATCTTCATTTGATATAACATCTTCTCTTGAAAATTCGTTGTATGTGTAAAGTTCACACCGGTATTAGCAGCATTCCAGGTCGGGGTTAAAGTTATTGTCGGGTTGAGCGTAAATTGTACTGTGAGCGGATTCATGGGTTCGCTGAAATTCACTATTATCGGTGCATCGAGTGCAACGCCAGTTGTACCATTCGAAGGTACGGTTGTTACAATCGACGGATTAAAATTCGCTTCCGGTGATCCAAATACTGCATATATTTCTCCTGAGCCGGCTTTATTATTATAAAACCCGGCAGCTTGATATGCACCAATAATCAGATCTTCTATTGTATCATCATTGATATCCCCAGCCGCAATTGAGCAACCAGCATTATCATCAGAATCCACACCCCAGATTGTTACATTATGATGATACGAAGCAACAGGATTTGTAGTATTTATATCAATAGTAGGAGGAAGTGAACTGCTTCCATTAATAATGTAAACCTCACCGGAATTTACTCTGTTATTATTAGGGCCGGAATATGCTTGGTATGCACCGATAAGTATATCATCTTTATTATCACCGTTAATATCTCCGGCACTAACAACATTACCTGTTTTATCGTTGTTTTCAGAGCCGTAAATTATTATATCAGGCCCTGCGCCCCCTGCACCAGTATCTAAATCTATAGTGCTTAAAAAGTTACTCCTACCTTTAATAATGTATACTTCACCACAATCTGTTCTTGCATTACTGGGTCCATCTGCACCTTGTGCACCTATAATAATATCGTCTATATTGTCGCCACAAACATCTCCAGCCGCCACCGAGTAACCTGTTTGGTCACCGGCCTTTCCCCCACCGTCTACACCATAGATTATTACATCCGCATGTGTTCCCGGGGCCCCAGTATTTAAGTCAATAGAGCTTGCAAGTGAGCTAGAACCGTAAATTAAATAGACATCACCGCATCCGTTGGCTCTCAAGTTACCAGGTCCGTCAGCCGATGGTGCACCGATTATTAAATCTTCTTTACCCGAACCATCTATATCGCCGGTAGCAATCGAGATACCTGTCTGATCACCCAAATCTGCACCATAAATTATTGTGGATGGAGCGGTAGTGTTCAAATCAATAGAAGTTGGTGGTGAGAAAGTCGTTCCGTTGATTATATAGACCTCCCCGCAAATGGATCTTTTGCTATTCGGTCCATCTGCACTAATTGAACCGATAATTATATCATCTTTAGTATCACTATTCACATCACCCGCTGTTACTGAATACCCGGCATTATCCCAGTCCTCCTGACCATAAATTATTATATCCGCAGCGGTTGTATTTAAATCGATAGTAGTGGCAAGTGACGCACTTCCGAGAATGACATAGATCTCACCGCAGCTCGATCTTTTATTAATGGGGCCTGATGCACTTGGTGCTCCGATAATAATATCGTCGATATTATCGGCATTTACACTCCCTGCAGCGCTCACAGCCCAACCTAGTTGGTCTCCAGGGTCTATACCGTAAATTGTAATATCCGCTTGAGCAGTTAAATTTTTAATCGAAGGTAGTGAAGTAGAGCCGTAAATCACATAGGCCGCTCCGCAGTCAATTCTATTCGAAGGTCCATCTGCAAGATAAGCCCCGATGATAGTATCTTTTATACCATCCCCGTCTACATCCCCAGTCGCAACAGAATAACCTGCATAATCATAAACATTAGCACCATAAATTGTCATATTCTGGTGCGGATAGGCCGTACCAGTTGTGAGATTCAAATCAATAATCGGTTGTAGCCCACCACTACCTCTCGAATCTTCTGAGCTTGCGCGTGCACTCGAACTAATGTCACTGCTCGAACTATCAGCAAGGTTATGATCGAAAGTTCGACCTATATTAGATTCTGGACCGCCCCAACGAATTCCACTCATACCAAATATACTTCCACATAGCAGTAACACAGATATAAATATAAATAATTTCATATTTTTATTAATTATTTTCATGAATACATCCCCCCAAACCCCAGATTGATGGATTATTAAATAATGCTTAGTACATGAATATTGTTAATTCTACAAGAATCTATCGATTTAAATGTATTATGTGATTGATATAATTTACCCAATAAACATATAAATGGATATTATTATGAATGTTAACTATTTAATTAAAAAAAAAAGAGAGAAGATGATGTTAGAGAAACCAAACATCATCAATTTTAGTTCTGGATCGCTTTGATTGTGCAAGTACCCATGAATGAAGTTATTGCTACATCGCCTGTAATGGTAAGTTCTGCTTCTTCACTAGGTCCACCGATCGCATCCTCGACCAAAAGTCTATCGGCTTTACAGTGGAATTTATTATCGTTCCAGGTGCCGTATTTCAAATCGACTCCAATGCCTTCAATTTCAACTGAGTCTCCATCGACCTGTGTAGGTGAATATTCCGGGTTATTTGGAAAATCTTCGACCATAATATGTACAAAATTCCCCATAGAATTAAGGTTCAAGGTTTCAGGCTTGAGATTTACAATTGCATCTATATATCGATTGTAAAAATCAAATTCATACAGCTCGAAATAAAGACCGGTTGCTGCGGAATTAACATGGAACCTAATTCGTGCAGAGCTTACAAGACCTGGAGCAAAATTATATTCTACCCACTGCTTATCAACAAATGAACCTTGGTATACATCAACCCATGTTCCGTCTTTAAACACACCAACATCGACAGAATCAACACGATATTGGTCCGTAGTCATTCCACGGGCATAGAAGCGAATTGTGTCAGAAGATACTGGCTTACGAGATAGATATAAGAACGGACTCCACTCCCCCGTTGGGTCAAATAGTAAATGATAACATTTTGCCCATGAATTAGTATTATCATCATATGCAAGTTCTTGATCTACCCATCTGGTGGTAACATCAGTACTTTCGGTAGGTGATACCCAACCTGCAGGGGCCGGACCTGTTGTAAACATCATATCCGCACCGTTATCTGTACCAGCACTGTTTTTTACCTGTGCCATATAGTGATATGTTACGCCATTATTAAGGCCGGAAATTCCTTTGCTGAAGATCTCGTTAGTTACCTTTCCATTAGCCCATGGTGTAGCAGTTCCATATGCTGTTGTTGTACCATATTGGAATCTCCATGTGCTAGGACCACCACCATCATCAGTAATTTTTCCATGTAGAATAGCTCTATCTTCTTCAATTGAAGTAGCAGCCAAAGTTTCGCCGGTGGGTGGATTTACAACTGGTGGCATTTCATAGAACTGAAATTCATAGAGCCAGAAGAAAGCACCGCCTACTGCATAATGATATCTAAATCTCGCTTGTGTAACCAAGCCAGGAGAGAATGTTTTTACATCCCATGAACAGTCTAGGATTGCACCTTGCCAAACATCAGTCCAGGCACTATTTTTGTAAACATCAACGTCAATATAGTCAACATATCCGTAACCGAAATCGGAATACATCCTGACTCTATCGCTGAGTATAGAACTTGATAGGGTAAGATATAAGAACTGACCCCATCCTAATCCGCCGAAGTTATTTGAGGCATATGTTGAAGTTGAACTATCATAGGCTTTTGCCTCGTCGGTCCACTCGTTACCAGGATCTGAAAATCCGTTGGGTGATGTCCAACCTAGAGCTACCACATTCGTCGGTGTTACTATAATGAAAATGGTGGCGAGCATTATTATAGCGATTCCTATTGTAATTGCCCTTCTCATTCTTTGTCACCTCCCCCCCTTGAGAACAGGGACATATTGGTATTTATTCAAAGGGAAAATTATGGTTTTTTTGCCTCCCCCTTTGACACGCCCCACCTCGGCGCTTTTCGAGTTTGTTAGATTATCAAGAGATATTAAAAGGAGCATTCTTCACCTCCTTTATATCCTTAATTGCTAAACCCAATTTTTTTGTTTTTTCAAAATATTTTTAATTTTTTCCTATAATTAGGTTATATTTATAATAATATTTATAATTTTACATAATTTTACATTAATTATTAAAATTTTTAAATTATAAATGTATTTAATGGGAGATTGCTCATGGGCAACCAAATATTTAAAATAGAGTTATGCAGAATACATTGCACTGTAATGTTAGACACAATGAAGCTGAATATAACACATTTCTAAAAGGTTTAGATAAAAGTGTTGGAGAGATATAGGTTAAACAATCTTTCTGAACAAACCATAATAACTATTAAGAAAGCAATATTAAGCATATTAAAAATTGTAAGAAAAGACCGAATCGAGGATTTAATGATTGAAGACATTGATAAATATTAGCGATACCGAGTCGAGAGCAAGCGAATAATGAAAGATGGCCGAGAAGGTACTCGTATCAATGGTAATACCGCAAATAGAATCGTTAAAAAATTATGTGCACTTGCAGGAATTGCCAAACGAATCACCAATCACAGTTTACGACATTCGATCGCGAGTCACTTGGCATTTAACGGTGCAACCGAAATCAAGGTTAAAGCCTTTTTAAGACACTCCAGGAACACCGACACCGGCCGGTATGTCCATATGACCATGCAAGATATATCCGACATATACCACTCATCTATTAACGACACGGTCGATAAAAAACCTGATACTCCAACTCAAAAACCAAAACCTCAGGAAAAAATGAATCAAGTTCCAGAGCTTGATTCGAGGAATCTCTATAAGAAATTGGTTACAAAATATTTGAACGGTGAGATTCCCAAAAGTGTTTTTTTGCAAATTAAAAAAAATTTAACCTCACTGGAGAGGTTGATGAAGAAGAGCCTGAGTCGGATCCAGATGGTCTTTATGCGTAGATAAGCGGTTCAACCTGCGACCCCGTCACCTATGACTGTAAATAGCGGGGAGTGGATTTGAACCAAAGGTAAAAGGTTAACAGGAAGTCACATAGTCAAAAGTCTAAGGTCGAAAGTTGAAGGTCTCCCCCCGCCCCCCAACATACATATGGACTTTTGACCTTCGACCTTTGACCTTCGACGCATATAGCATTAAGTTAGTATAACCTTAGGAAAGGAGTTGGGCGCGTTTTTTACGTTGCAGTTGAAATTCTCTCTTTTTTATTTTTTTGTCATTAATCGGGAGTCGATGTTCGGTACATGAAATATTCTTCAACATAAATTTTCAGTTTAAAGTATACAATGTCTATGGAATCACTACACTAGAAACTTATTTTTTACCTAAAGGAAAATATTTTTTGATGTTTATAACAATTAAAATTATCATTATTGCAGTGGCAACAATTAAAATGGTTAAAAATAGGTCTATATTTGTTTCATCTTCTTCCCATCTTTTTGGATTATATGGATATTGGTCTTCATCGTTAAGTTTACCATCACCATCAATATCAGGATCTAGCGAATCGGGAATGTAATCCTTATCAACATCTGCTGGAGTTGAGTTAGGGTCAAGTGGGTTAGTGCCTATCAAGTCCTCAATAGTATCATTATAACCATCATTATCTGTATCATCATCAAGACTATCAGGTATACTATCATTATCGGTATCATTAATTGATTCAGGTATGTTTAGAATTATTGAACCCGAAACAGGTAATGCAATATTATCGGCATGATCTTTAACCTTGAAATAAACGGTTTTAGGGCCGTTGCCCGAAGGCAATATGTATGATTTTAATGGTTTGAAAGGTTCCCAGGCGCTCCAATTAAGCTCATCGGAACTAAATGACATTTGATCGACACCTGATAGATAATCAGTTGCATTTAAAGTTAAATTAACTTTTAATGTCAGGGTTTCATTTTCATTGTTATTTATTATTATCGATAATAAGTAAGGTGGCAAAGTGTCTATGGTTACAAAGTCACCATTTCTATAACTACCTACGGTCCCGACACCATTCTTAGCCTTGATCTTGCAGTAATAAGTATTATTATTTTGCAGACCAGATATTTGATACCAATTATTTGTTGTAAAACTGTCGTTTACTACATCAGAACCACCTAGGGTTGTACTTACACACACATAATACCCAACGATACCACTGCCAGTATCCGCCGCTGGTATCCAAGACCAGTTTATCGTTCCAGTATTATTATAAATTCCATACGCTTCAGGTGGATTTACAGCTGGCCAGCTAGTATCAACACCAGCGATAGCATCCGCTACCAGCGGCATCGATTCGAGGTTGCCACTGAGATCGTTTGCGATAGTATAGAATTCATAATATCCATCACCATTAGGTGCAATAAAGGAAAAGCTACCATTTTGAGAAGTGCTTGATAATGTGTTATTATACAAGTATTCTTGCCATTTAGTCCATGTTATATTATTAACACTGTAACGATAAAATAACGAAATGTTTGTAATATAATGATCATCCTCTACATACCATCTAATCTTAAACATTGTTGAATTATGCCAGGAAGGTATAATAAGTTCTACTTCTGAATCAGGTGGTGTCGAATCAAATTCATATATTATTGATATTTTTGATATTTTGGGTGTTACCAAGCCATTTGATGTGGTTAGAATGGCTTTCCAGCGCAGATCGTTTCCAGGGTTTTTAAAGTGGTGTTCTATATCAGATGTTACGAGTTCCCAATGTTCACCACCATCAGCAGATAGATAATATTTTATTTCGGTTTCCGGTGGGATATCATTTTCACAAGTTAATTTTGCGTTATATATGTACTTATTTGTTGTATCAATTTCTATTGATCGGGCAAATCCAGAGAAATCATAACGCATTTCGTTAGTAAACCAGATCTCGATTATTTGTAAACCACTAGCATTTGTAACATAGGCACAATCACCCAACACAAAAACATCATTAGTAAAATTGTGATTAGTCGGATCTGGTTCATTCCAATATGCAGCAAGAGCTGGATTCATTGGGTTTGACACATTAATTACTTGTAATCCTATATTTGGCCCTGAAATATAAGCATAATTTCCCGCTACATGAATATTCCAAGAAAAAAAGTTTAGATCGTAAGTTCCTTCTAATAAAGGATTCTTTGGGTCAAGTATATTAATTATAAATAAACCATAAAGTTCATCGGCAACATAAGCATAATTGCCCTGCACATAAACACCTTTTGCACGGCCTAATGTAAAATAACGCCCAATATGGGATAGGTTTTTTGGGTTTGTAATATCTATTATTTCTAATCCAATGGTATCATATCCCGCAATATATGCATAATTCCCTGATACATATATATCATAAGGATAATCAAAAAGACCAAGAGTTGAGATCGAGATTGGACTTGTTGGATCGGTGATATCTATTACCGTTAATCCTATCCCTCCACCTCTTTTTCTAGGGTCAACAACATACTCAAAATTAGTAATATATACATAATCATCAATAACAAATAAACTATAAGGATAATCTGGTGTCTCACAATATCCTACAAGCTTTGGGTTTATTGGATCCGTTATATTTATAACAAATAATCCTTTAAATAAATCAGAGCCATTCTTATAACCACCTGTAACATAAGCATAATTCCCAACGATATGTACTTTACCTACACCACTTGGTGGATCACAATTTCCTACAATAATGGGATTACTTGGGTCTTCGATATTTATTATTTGCAATCCACTACCACTAGTACCAACATATGCATAATCTCCTTTTACATATACACCATCAGCCCATTCAGGAGTCTTACAAGTCCCAACTAACGAAAGATCTGTAACCTTTGGTCTCTTAACCAATTCAATTCCACCATTCCCCCACCCCACAACATCGGTTTTATTACTATCCATGTGAGCAGTCATATAAAATTCTTCAGTGAAATTTGAACTTCCCCTCGCCTGCTGACCCTCGACATCTAGTGAACTCACGGGTATAATTATTATTCCACTCAATAATATCCACGACGTAATTAAAATCGTTAGCGAGGTTCTCAAGCATTCCCTCAACATTTTAAATTTCCCCAAGTTATTTAATAATATTATCAATAATAAAATTATATTACTATTAAATAAACCTTCTGATATTTTGCTATTGCTTAAAAAAAAAAATAATCCGATCAGTCAAGTATTCGAATCCCGAATCTCGAATTATGGTGATTATATGGAGAAAGTAGAGACAATAAAAGAATACGTATTATCTAGTTGATTGAGTCAGTGGTTCACCTCGTGCTCCCCGTCACTGAGCGCATGAAATATCAAATAATGTCGTAGTTGAAGGTTTTCAAACCACCATATATAAATGAACTCAAGTTATTTTCATAATTCTCATTTGCTTTTGTCGTACTCGATAATGAAGTAAGACATTTTATTTTTAGCTAAGGTTGTGTGAACCAACGTAATCGGGATCTATGGGTTGAGATCCTACGAAGATGTCATACCTAAAGAATTCTACAAGAAATACTCACGAGTTAATTACTCACACGTGAGGTTAAAAGATTTCGAAACCAAAACCAACAACAACATTGTCGAACGGTTGAATGGTACATTCAGGGAACGAATGAAGGTTGTGCAGTCGTTAAGCACGGATAGGGGTGCGGATGCTTATATCAAAGGTATGAAAACCTACAACAATTACATTCGACCACATCAAGATATAGGCGGACGTACGCCGTCCCAAATGGCACACATGCCGATTAATCTGGACGGTAACAGGTGGCTTAAAATGATTGAGTTAGCGACCACATCAAGACAATAACATCTTATTCTCCATTTCTAGTTTGAAAAAGAGTGATATAATCTTTTTTAATACTTTCATTTCCTAGAATATCTTCTCGTATGTACAATTTAATTTCCAATAATTGTTGTATGGTCTTTTTACATAATTTGGTATATTCCTCACACACATCTTTATTGATAAAAAATTCATCTATTTTTCCGTTTTTATATGACTGTAAACAAAAAGTTGTTGGATATTCCCCCTCTTTATCTAATTCTTCACTATAATCAAAAAAATAATGACTGGTTTTATTTCTTGTCTCCCTGATATCATCTAATTGGTCAATATGTTTCTTAAACAGTTCATATAATTCTGGATAATTATCTTTAATAATTCCTTTAAATTGTTTTATTTTATCAATAAATCTCTTTTTGGAGAATTTATCCGATAAGAATTGTAATCTTGTTTCTTTATCAATACTTTTTGTTTCATGTTCGGCGATAATCTGGGAGAGAAAATTCTCTACACCAATACAATTTGTTAGAATTATTCCTCGATATTCGGTTACGTTATTAATCATATATTCATATTTTTTTCTTTTCGATATCATCCCAGCTCTAAACTTCTCGATGTCTATCATATGTGGTTATTGTTTTTTATTGTAATAATGTTTATCAATTGAATGGCAACTATGAGTTAGGATTTCTTAAGTTGTTTTCTTTTTCGTTTCTTTTTCCACACTTTTTTAAATAAACAATCTTTACATTCTTTTGGTTCTATTAATTGAAAACCTGTAAGTTTGTTTCGTATTTGTAACCTTTTAAGTTTCCATTTATAAGAATAATTAGGGACAAATCTAAACTGTTTACAACAACACCATTCTCTTAATCTATAATCATCTTTAAAATGTAAAATAAGCCAAATGTTATCTGGGTCATTGATTATTTTCCACCAAGACCCAAGACCTTTTCCATCGTGTCTTGCCCGAGTATAATTAAATTTTTCTTGAAGTTTCCTAGTGTGTCTTTTGATTCTTTTAAAATCCCCTGACGAAATCCACCATTGTCTCCAAAAAATATTAAAATAATTTCCTATTGGTGGTTCATCCAAATACCACACATTGGTTTTTTGACTTCTTTCAAACTGCGGGTGTTCTTTAAAAACACTGTCTTCTTGTTTCCGATCTAAAGTAGTCCAAGGGTAATGCCATTTTAAATGAATTTCATATGAGGGGCAAAGCTTAACCGTTCTCTTCACTACCCAACTGACTACTAATGCAATTAAGACGGCTACAATTGGCCAAAGCCAATCTATAAAAAATTGAATCCAATATTCTGTCACTTAATAAACCCTCTCCGAGGGAACCGTTCCGTAACCTTTTAAAATTTCGCATATCACATCATACCTAAAAATCAAAAAATGCAACTTCAAATACCATCAAAGTCAAACTCAGTAATTAACATCCCCCGATGTCACCTAGGATAACCGTAAATTACCTCTTCTCCGTGTTCTTTTAATTGTGCCTTCAACTCGCCGAACACTTCCATTTGTACCTGTTCAATCGTTTTACGTTTCGTTTTATATTCCTTTCCACACCTATTGCATTCAAGAAATATATTCAATGTCCAAGAACTCTGATCCCACCCAATTGTGCCTGGGCATTGGTTTGAGCACTCGGGATACAAATCTACCCACAAATTTGCATTACTAAAAAACTTCGGATATGTTTCGACCTTCCATTCAATACCAAAACACACCACATGATAAATTCTTGGCGTAAAAGGTAGCGTAGGTTTTGGAAGTTGTTTATTAGGGTTCGTTTCACTCACCGCCTTCCGTTGATAAAAAACGAACAAAAACACCGTGCCGAAGAAAAATAACACAATCCCCATTAAAGATAGATAGATAAAAGTCGATGTCACGGCGGTTATCATGACCGATATTCCAATAATTATTAAGACCGCTCCGAACCATAGAAAAACATCTCTTGCCTCTCTGATTTCTATTTTTGGCATTAGTCCCCCCGGATTCTCCATAAAGAATAGGAATATTTTTCCATAACATATAGTTTTCCTTCATACATTTCTTCCCACATCTGCATAAAATTCTAGCTAAAAAACGATGAAAAAAAGTCACGGGATGCACCATTATTCAGTACACCCCCAAAAAGTCACGAAAGGCAACCAGTACCGTTTAGGGTAATGTTTTTATAACAAGTCTAACAAAATCAATTATCGAGTGAAATAACAAATGTCGCACTTCGACATGAAGTATGACATTTTTTTTTAAAATTGTCTAAGGATCATAACTTTTACAAGAATGAGGTTCGAATTTCGATACCCGCACTTTTCAATGGGGGTTATATATATACACAGGTTTATTGAAAAATGATACCCCCATGCTACATCCTATCACAATAGCGTACAGTAGATCGTGTTTTCATTATTATAAATGGGTTGTTGTAAGACAGTATTAAGACAAAAGTATAACAATATGTGATTGTCTTATTCTGTTAAATCAGAATCATAAATGTTTTATAAATGTCCATCTTTATTTCTGAATAATAAGTATTTAAAACCTATATATTAAAAGTTAAATTTTACATTTGCTTCAAATATGTTTATGTAAATAACAACGTATTTTAATGCATATTTAATATTTATTCGTCTAACCATTGCTCAATATTATTTCTAATATCTTCAAGCATCCTTCGAACATCCATTAAAATTTGAATTTGGAGAAGTATATAATCATTTCTATTTAATATTCGATGCCCTAAATAATGTTCATTAATATTTCCTATTGTTTTTAAGAACGATTTCACACCATCACCATTTTTTCCAGCCATTATTAAATGTTCAAATGAATTTCGATACATACTAATTCTTTTTACAGTTATTTTTACTCGACTCTTACGAGAAATAGTTCCATAGTTCGCCCCCTCAATTATATATTTTTCTAAACATGTTAAAAACAATCTTAAACTTGAATCATTACTTACTAAGAGATCCATCAATTGATGTGAAACAGCATCAATTTCACTTGAAGAATAAAATATTAGTTCATTATTACACATAATACAAGTACGATTAATATCACTTTTTAGACTCGAAATTTTTGTCATTTCTGTTCTTACTTTCGAACCGTAAAAAAAATCAGTTCGAAATCTATCTCTCAATTCTTCTTCAGAATATTCAAGGAAATATGAATCTTTAGGGATGTCAACAGTGAGAACACTAACCGTTGTTCCTGATGTATCAGATGTTTGAGGTGGCATATTATCGCTTATCCATACATACCGATTTCAGAACTTATATTCGATTCTTCTCCTTTTAGAATACCTAATTCCATTTGTATTTTCCATATTCCCAATAATTTTATTTTGAATACATTTTTAATAGATGATATTAGTCTATCTTTAGAAAGACCATCTTCAAAAATGGTGTCCGTAATTAAATATGCTTGTAAAATATTATCTGGATGTTGTAACGAAAAATCTACAAATGGATTATTTAAAAGAAACCTAAACTCCCAAAGGAATTTTTCTCTATCTTCAATTGATAACTTTTTGATTTTAGAGATATATTCGGGATGAACACTAGTGCCACAACCAACAATTACTAAGTCATCTTTTCCTTTTGGTTGTACAATATCCATTGTATTATTTGAGTTTTCAGGATAAACAATTGTAAAATGAAAATTTGCCTTGTCATCAGGAATTTTTTTTCTAAAGAGAGCTTCATCTGAAAGCCATTTTTGTAATTTTTCTGAAATTTTATTGGTCATTTTTTCACCTCATTTATAATAAATATATTGTTGAGGCAGAGAGGGATCAAAAACAAGATTCTGAGTTGTATCAAAGGGGGAAAGTATTAGAAAAAACACTCTCCCAAAATTCTTATTTTCTCCCCCGTTACCTCTATGGGTTAATAATTATACTTATTCATAAATATATCGTTTAGATTATTGTCCTAAATTGTGCTAAAATTGTCATTAATTGTCTTTAAATTTTCTTAAAACACAGTATAACACAATTTCAATATGGGGCATGTTTTTTTTAACAATAACAAACACAGGCGACCGACACCGATTGTTATTACAAGACAATTTACAACAAAAATAATACAGTGTTATGGATGTATTATAAATGTTTTGAAATTGTTTTATTATTGTCCT
>CBDVCJ010000015.1:0-25192 GCA_965372445.1 uncultured Thermoplasmata archaeon
TCGAACTTCGTTCTCCGCATGAGCACCCCAAATCCCTTCGGCATTTGTGGTGTGGCGGTTGACATATTTCGTTGTCGAAAGTCACTGGTAAAATATGTCCATAGATTACATAATCCTTATTTTACCCTTAGTGTTTCGTCCTTCGGACTTCAACACCAAAGGTCCAAAGTCTAAGGTCCACATTAAATGACTTTTGACTTTCAGATCTTTGACCTTAGACATTATTAAATGAAATGTCCCTTTCATCTAAAACTCCATTATTGTTCTTCTTTTATTTCATATAAATATCCAGCAAAATCTAGAACGAACAATAGCTCTTTTTCTCCTTTCTTAGCGATTATTGGTTCGATGCCGTTATTTTTACAAAGTTCAATGAATTCAGTTTTATTTGAAACTGGCCAGCCTATATGTTCATAATTTTTAACTTTCTGGTCGCCAGTTATAAAAATCTCAAACTTGAAATTATCATCCCCATATGCAATAACCTCGACGCTTTGATCCAATCCAAAAACTGCTCGAGATAATTCCACCGGTACTGTAAACTCTTTCTGTTTTGGAAGTCCCAATACCTTTCCAAAGAACATCTCGGCCTTTGTCTTGTCCGGATATTGGAGCCCAATGTGATTTATCATATCATCACCCAGATCCTTAAGTTCATGTAAACGAGATCAAATTCAAGCCGATCTCAGGGTCTTCGTGCTTGGGAATCGGCTCCGGAAGTTCATTGAAAATTATTTCACAGGTCACTCCGATAGTCCCTTCTACTAAATGGCCGCCGAATAATTTCATATCTTCCGTCCCAAGAATTATATGGCAATGCACGATCTTTTCGTTATCCTTAACCGCAACGTTTCCGATCAAGCTCAACAGCTCTAAAGATCCATTGAACTGTTTACTACTATAGTGCTTCTCTTTCAGATCATAATGGGCAATTTCAACCGAACTTACTGCCCCAATACCCCTGAGATAACCTGATTGGATATTCTCGGCTTCCAAGAACTCTGAGATCTTCTCAATTATTTTCTCATCTTTTTTTAATACAATTACCCACGAATCACTATTTTTTTTATATTCCATTTTTAATCCTCCTTTTTCAATTTTTCGAGCTCCTCCTCCAGTTCTTCGATCCTCATCAACATTTCCGGTTTGGCAGAATGTGCCGGGAGCTGTGCTTTTAGCTGTGATAATTCCCGCTCCAACTCTTGAATTCTTAACTCTTTATCCACACTCAAATCAATTACCCTCCCACAGATATTTATTGAACCATTCAATACTACCTTCAATAATGCTCTTTAAATGTGTCGGACTAATTATTAAATGCGCTGCACCTTCCAATATCCTGAGGTCTTTTGTACAGTTCAATTTTTTGTAGATTTCTCTTGAATGTTGAATCGGAACTAATGGATCTATATCACCTTGGAATAAAAGTACCGGACAATTAATTTTAGCCAACCCGTTACTTATTTTAGCGTCATGTTCTTTCAAACCCTCTAAGAACGAACGTTCAAGCATGACCCCATCAATATCTAAATGCCCCTCTACGAAATCTTCTTCTTGGACCAACTCACTCATTGCATAAGGGCTTGAGATGCATACCAAAGCTTTAATATCGAGGTTGTGGGTGGCATTTAATAACGATAAATATCCACCGAGACTGCTGCCGAAAAGTCCTAGTTTATTAAAATCTAACGTTTGGGTAACGAATTCGATCACAGCCTTTAGATCTGCTATTCTATTAGCCATTGTAGTTTGCTCGATCACACCTTCACTTTCACCACAGCCGCGAAAATCGAACCTAATAGCATTTTGGCCTAACTGTTCACAGATCTTGCCCAAACTGATATATTTTATACTCTCTTTATTTGATAATAATCCATGACTCATGATTATACATGTTTCACTGTCCTTTTCACCTCGATGGAGCACCCCGATGATTTTTTCGCCTGATACCTTAAGTTCAAATTTTTCAGCCATTATTTGATACCTCATATTATATATAAATTCCAAGAACCAAGAGACAAATTCCAAGCAAATCCCAAAATCCAAAGATCAAAATTCCAAAAATATATTAATTTGGAATTTGGTACTTGGAGCTTATTTGGTACTTGGAACCTGTTACTTGGTATTTATTAATATATATTAATCTTCTCCTAGTACTGCTGTGCGCTTTGTGTTGATCGTAATATCCTTATCCATTCTATGGTCAATTTTTATACTAATTAATATTCTCTCTGCACCCGCATTGATCTCAGCCCCTTCCGCTTTCTTGATCAATTCAAATAACGTATCAAGATCCGGCACTTCGATGGTCGTTGACATCCCGCCAACTTCAAATTTCAAGCCGCTCTCTTTTATTACCTTCACCGCCTCTTTCACAATCGGACTAAGACTCGTACCGACCCCAAATGGCGCAATACTAACTTCAGCAATTATCATTCTCAAGTCCTCCCCAATAATGTCTTATTGGTCAGGGGTGTAATGGTTTAATCACTATTTTTTACTTTCCGGAGCTACCAACGATAAATCTAAGTATCTATTGAGTGGTAAGTGGTAAGTTTTAGGATGTGGTTTGTGGGTGTGGGAATCCAAAGAAAATTGAAGCTAGAAGATAGAGAATGGAAGATAGAAATTAATTGAATCTAGCTTCCATCTTCTTGCTTCCAATTTCTCCTCAAACACCACAAGCGAAGCGTCCTCACACCACAGCCCGATTTTACCACTTACATTGAATTGGCTTGGCCAATTCAAGGTGCAGGGCAAACTTGTTTTGCCCGTGCATCACTTTCACCAATAGGATAGCTACCACTTTTATAACGATAACCTGGTCTGTCTACATTCGTCAGGTGCTTGGGGCATCAATTTTGAAATTGCGATACCTACCAACCTTACTTTTTTCTTACCTAAATTCGTTTTTTTGGTCAACCTTTTTATATTCGCCATAATAACGTGAGGGTCATCTATAGCTTCTTTACAAGTTATACTCCTAGTTATGCGCCTAAAATCATAATATTTTACCCTCAATGTAATTGTCCTACCCTTGATCTTATATTTTTTCATCCTCTCGGTAAGTTTTACTGCGATCTGTTCCAGATGCCCGGTGATATTGTCAATATCGTCAGTATCTTCACGTAAGGTTCGCTCTTTACCGATGGATCTTCGACGACCGTAATGGCCAACCTGCCTGGTATCAAATCCATGAGCCATATTATAGAAATAAGTTCCCGATTTACCAAAAAGCTCTCGCAAATCATCGTAGGTATATTTTTTTAGATCCGCGCCGTTTTTAATTCCAACCTTCTTCATTTTTTTCTCAGTTACCTTTCCAACTCCAATGAATTTTCCGATCGGCAAATTATCTATAAACTCTTCAGCTTGGGCAGTTGTAATAATTGTTATTCCGTTAGGTTTGTTAAAATCCGACCCGACCTTCGCCAGAAACTTGTTGAAAGATACTCCCGCGGAAGCCGTAAGACCCGTTTCTTTGGTTATTCTACACAATATTTCATGTGCGATCTGTTCTGAAGATATGATCCCTTTTTTATTCACGGTCACATCCAAATACGCTTCGTCAAGTGATATTGTTTCGACCTTATCGGTATATTCGTAAAATATTGCGCGGAGCTGTTTCGAAATTTCGACATACACTTTAAACCTAGGTGGGACAAAAATTGCAATTGGACACAGCCTATATGCTATTGACGAACCCATTGCGGAATGAATGCCGTATTTGCGCGCTTCATAGGAGCAGGTAAGCACCACACCCCTGCCATTTGGCCCGCCGCCAACGATAATTGGTTTGTCTTGAAGGTCAGGGTTATCCCGTTGCTCGACCGTGGCATAATAAGCATCCATATCAATATGTATGATTTTACGTTCTTCTTCCATTGATCTACGTTAAATATTATTATACTAATATTTTATTTGAAAGGGTTCACTGAAAGTAAACTAAAATCGGTTTTAATGGTTTGAATTGCCAAAAAAGCACAAAGTATAAACCTATTTAAAAGTATTAATATTGGTATTTCTATATTATTTGGCTAATATTGAATGATCGCGTTAATCAATTATCTGTGTAATAATAAAAGGAAGGTATTGCTATGAATGAAGCCCCACTAACCCCGGTAACTCCAGATCAACCCACAACTGCACAACCTACAACCACACAACCCGCAAAAAGTCCCTATTATCCTTACCCCCCCTATCCGATGCCTTACCCGCCGAAAAAAGATACGAGCGCGAAAAAAATTATTTATATTGTTGTGGCGGTCATCGTAATATTATTGGTGGTTGGATTTGTCGTGATCTTATCCTTTTTTGGTTCCTATGAACCTGTTGAAAATACCCAAGAATACAAATTTGATGTTATCGTAGCCAAAGACGGTCATTATAAATATACGATCGAAGAATATTGGTATGACGATATTGAAATAGAGCTAAATATAACTTCAAGTTCCGGAGATCGATTTGATATCTATATAATGAGCAAGGATCAATACGACAATTCCTACGGCCCCCAAAATCGATCGATCAATGCCTTTTCCACTTTGTTCTCTTGGGAAAATGTAACCGAGGTGTTTGACACCGTAGAGTTGCATGAAGGTGATTTCAGAGTTATTTATCTGGTTATTGATAACACTGAAAATACACTTACACCTAATGATGCCAACCCGACCGGAACGATCGAAGTCGAGGTTGAGGTTATTGTAACCTCTGAAGATTTTTATTATTACTGAAAAAATTTACCAGCTGGTCTGCTAATTTCATACTTTTGGAACTTATCCCCATTTAGGGAAATGATTATTTTTGAATTCTTTTAAATTATTCAAAGTGGTAAGTGGCAAGATTGTTATATGTTTACCATAGTAGATTAGAGATTTTAGATTAGAGTTCGCCTACAGAAAGGCGATAGGCGGATGATTTTTTATCGTCCATGGCGGCAACTTACTTCGTCAAGTTGCCTCGCGTTGAGAATTCCTTCGGAATTCCCAAAGCGACAGACGATAGGCGAAAGTTAATCTGCCTCTCGTCTTTTGCCTTCCGTCTTTCGCCTTTCCGAAGGTAATCTCCAATCCACCTTAGTTAATTATTTTTAATTCTTACTACTCACATTGGTTCTCCAAAAATTCGTAGAAGAATCATATATGGATTGAAATTTTCCTACATTAAGAATAGTATTGCCACCCCGATGATGGCTACCACAGCCCCTAGCGACCCGCGCCAAGTAGTCTTTTGTTTATACAATATCCACACTACGGGGATTACCATCACGGGCATTAATGACATCAAGGTCGCAGCGACACCCGCCAGTGCATAGGTTACAGCCACCATCGACAGCCACACGCCGAGGAACGGCCCGGAGAACGCGCCGCCAAAGGTTGCCTGCATCGCTTTTTTATCTTTGAAAGCTGCGATGATCTTCGGTAATTTACCAATTAAAATAATTAAAACCCAGATGAAAATAGCAGCGGCCACCATTCTAATCAAAGTCGCAGAAAGTGGATCTAATGGTATACTGGGGTCATCAGCAACATCGATCATACCATACTTTGAAATCACTAACCCTATACCTTGCCCAACCGAGCCGCCGATCCCTAATAAAACCCCGAAAATTTTATCTCTTTTTGGTAGTGGCTGTTCATTAGCGGCCTCTTCACGCTCAAGTATGACCCATGTAACACCCGCGAGGGTCAGAGCGATCCCAATAAATGTCCAGATGCCAAGAATTTCATTCAGGAAGAAATAGCCGCCGATAACCGCGAAAATAGGCGAGAGTGCCATTAATAGAGTGCCGCGGCGGGGTCCCAGGATAACTAGTGTACCAAAATATCCGAAATCACCAAGAGCCAATCCTATTATTCCACTTAATGACATATAGAAATATTGTGCATCATTTGCGACAGGTATGATCGTTCCGAACACTAGAATGTGTGCAGCACCTAAGAACCCCACAGCCATAATAATTCGGATGGCGTTTACGCTCAAAGCACCAATGCGTTTACCGGCATAAGCAAATAAAATAGAACAAGTCGTCCACAATACTGCAGTAACTAACGCCGCAGATTCGCCTAATAGCTCTTGTACCATTGATCGCACCTGACTTTAATTTGGCGGTTAAAAGATCAAGCAATATTGGATTATTATTTAGGTTTTTCGACAGAGCGTTTTTTGCATAAGACTTTATGACTGAACATCATAAATCAGTTAAACATATAAATCCTTATCCTATTGATAATTTTCAAGGTGAGATTCATGAAAGTTGTAGCCATAAAAAATCTTCATAAAAGTTATATTACGGGAAAGCTGGAGACCAAGGCGTTGATCGACCTCGTATTATCAGCAAACCCTGGTGAGATGATAATGATCATGGGACCATCTGGGTGCGGAAAGACCACATTACTGAACCTGCTGGGTGGCATTGACAAGCCGACCAAGGGACATATTACCGTTGCAGGTAGCAAGCTCGACGAGTTCAATGCCAAACAGTTGAACAAGTTCAGAAGGACCGAGGTTGGATTCATATTCCAGTTCTACAACCTGATACCAACCCTTACGGCCCTCGAGAACGTAATACTGGGCATCGAAGCCGTCATCCAGGACAAGACCGAGCTGAGGAATAGGGCCGAGAAGTATCTGAAGCTGGTAGGTCTCTCGGACAAGATGCATAATATCCCTCAGGAGCTATCGGCAGGTGAGCAGCAGAGGGTGGCTATTGCTAGAGCCCTGGCCAAGGAACCAAAGTTGATACTTGCTGATGAGCCCACCGGAAACCTGGACGAAGATAGGGGCGAGAAGATAATGGCACTGATGCAGAAACTGCAGGAAGAGCTCAAGATGACCTTCCTAATAGTGTCCCACAACTCGGCCCTTAAAAAGTACGCTAACCGGACATTGCTGCTGCGTAGGGGAAAGCTGTCGCCGACCTAATGTGGAGGCAGGTGTGAAAAATGAAAATGGTCACTAAAAGTGTCCTCAGGAAATTGAAGCGCATGAAAGGGCGTGTCTTCACGATAGTTCTTGTCATATCACTGGCAATGGCCCTGTTCCTTGGTGGACTCTACAGCGGTGACATGATGGACGCAAGCATCGAGACCTATTTCGAGGATGCACGCATGGCGGATCTTTTCATAGACATGACGTCCCCGGTCAATGAATCAGACGTAGATTCTGCCCTCGGTGGCATTGGGGACGTTAAGGTCTATCAATCACGCCTCAAGCTTATGGGCATCTACGATCATAAGGGTGAGACAATACCAACCATTTTTTATGGAGTCGAAGACCCGAAACAAAACGACATCAACATACTCGAACTCGCCAAAGGTAGGTTCTTCCAGTCCCCAGGCGAGGCTGTCGCCGTCCTAGGGATGGAGACTAAAGGGGTTAAAGTGGATAAGGTACTGCATTTTCAGGTCATGGGTAAGGATCTAAACCTCACCATATCCGGGACCGTCACCGGCCCGGAATTCGTGTTCGCGTCATCTTTCGGCGACTATTCGATCCCTGCGTCGGGAACCCTCGTGGTCATTGTGATGCCCCTTAATGAGTTGCAGGATATATTGGGCAAGGGGCCGGTTATCAACGAGGTCATAGTGCTCCTTACTCACGATGGTGACGATGACAATGTCATATCCTCGCTCCAGGGCGTGGGTGTTAAGTCAGTCACTTATCAGGACGATCATCCGTCCCGTGCGTTCATGAGGATCGGTTCTAACAAGATGAAGAACATGATGCCTGTCATGAGCATAATCTTTCTGCTGGTGGGGTTCATCTCCATATTTATGACCATTATAAGGTTGGTACAGAGCGATTCCCGGTATATAGGGGTGCTCATGTCCCTTGGATATACCAAGGGGGAGATAATCCGCGCTTATATGGCCCTAGGACTTGTGATAGGTGCCATCGGGGTGGTATTGGGCATCATATTTGGACTATGGTTCGCAGCTGGGATACTCGATTTCCAGATCGCGTTCTTCGGTATCTCGTACGAGGTCGTGTATCCATTGTCCATAATGCCCTTTGCATTATCCATCTTTGTAATATTGGTAACAGTGATAGTATCGGTCTGGGTACCCGTTTGGTTCATCACCAGGGCAACAGTGAGGGATGCACTCGAGTATAGGCCAAGAATGAGGGTAAGAAAGACCCAAGGGTCCAGCACCAGGAGGTCTATGCTCACGACCATGGGACTAAGGAACACAGTACGTAATCCCAGAAGGACGGCCATAACGATCATCGTGATCGCTTTAACTATCGGCTCGGCAGGAAGCTGGCTAATTATGGCCGACTCGGCCTATGGATACGTTAGGGGGCAACTGGAAGCTGAGAAGTGGGATGTGAGAGCTGATTTCGTGTCTACCATGCCAACCGCCTCGGTCAACGAGACCTTCCTCGGTCTGGAACCGGGAGATACAAAATGGATCGCCCCTTACGCATATTTAAAGGCCGAGGCCAGTAAAGGAAGCCAAAGTAAGGGCACCGTAATAATGGCTAGTGACGATCTCAAGCGTATCAAGGACTTCGACCTTCAGGAAGGTAAACTTGGGTTTAACGATGGTGCCGTCATTTCCAACAAGCTCTCCCTAGACCTAAATGCCGATGTCGGGGACACCATCAGATTAACATTTGGCTCCAGTTTTGTGGACCTCAAGATCAAGGGTACTATCAATGACCTGATAGTCTACTCGGTCTACACCTCTAGGGAGAGGATAGCTCCACTGTTCCCAACCAATATCTCGGCAGGTGCCTTCATCAAGTTCCAGAACGACGATCTTGTGGAGGAGAAGGTCAATGACATCAGGGCCATGAACACAGTGGGTTATGTTGTCGTCCAAAATGACATTGTCGAGACCTATGATGAACTTCTGGTAATGGCAGAGGGTATGCTTGGATTCTTCTTCTTCCTGCAGTTGCTCGTAACCATAGCGGTAGCCGGTTCGGCGGTCATAATATCGACCATTGAGAGAGACGTGGAATACGCAACCCTCGATACACTGGGGGTCTCAAAGTGGAAGATTGCCAAATCTATTATGATCGAGATGGGTTTCCTGGGTGCCCTTTCGGCGATAGTCAGCATACCGTTTTCATATCTCTTTGCCGAGGTCCTTGCCAGGGTTATGGAGGATGTGATCTTCTACTTCCCCATAATATTCGTAGTCAGTTCAACATTCATGATCCTCATACTGGGTATGTTGTTCGTAGAGCTCTCGTCATTCGTTCCGATACGGTACGCAACTAAGCTAGAGACCGAGAAGACGATCCGAGAGAGGACTGCGGGATAGGTAAGGCATTAAGATATAGTTAACGCGAAGGACGCGAAACTAACTTATTATTAAATTATTCAACCGCTGAATGCGCTGAATACGCTGAAGCATTAAAAAAATTGAGAGGGTGCTGGGTGCCGCGTGTAGGGTGTCGGGATATTTCACTACACCCTACACCCGACCCTCTACACCCTCACAATGGATTTTTCAGCGTTTTCAGCGTCCTCAGCGGTTAATTGTTTCCCAGTTTTCGCGCTTTCATGTTAAAAAGTGGGGTGGGGGCTCAAATCTATAATCTTTACCATTAAGCCATTTCAACGGGTTATTTAATCGTTATCGATTTATTCATCGAGAATGCCCATCGCCTTAGCATTCGGGCACCTTAAAATCCGAAAGCACATAACTTTAGGTTCATGGTTTTTTCGCCGAAAATTTCAAACTCACGATCGAGCTGCCGAACTCTTTTATATCCTCAGGTGTGATCTGTAACTCTTTGATGATCGTTTGGGCAATAGAATCCTTGATCAGGGTTTCAGTCGGGAATGTCACCTCAGAAACGACGTCGATATCCTGAAAACCGACTTGTTTGACGATGTCCAAATATTCATCTTTGAGGACCGCGCCAGAAATGCAGCCTACATATGCTTCGATCGAGTTCAAGATCTCTTCTGGGAGTGGTTTCAGGAGCACGATATCGGATATCATTAGCCTTCCACCGGGTTTTAAGACCCTGAAGGCGTCTTCGAATACCGCTTTTTTATCCGGGGATAGGTTGATAACACAATTTGAAGTAATCACATTCACAGAATTATCCGCTACAGGTAAGTGCTCGATCTCGCCCAGTCTGAACTCCACATTTTCAAATTCACCTTTCTTAGCGTTCTCGCGAGCTTTATCCAGCATTTCGGGTGTCATATCCACGCCAATGGCTTTTCCGGTTTTGCCAACCTTTTTCGCCGCTAGAAAACAATCGATACCTGCGCCGGAGCCGAGGTCTAGATATGTATCGCCTTCTTTTAATGCGGCAATTGCGACGGGATTGCCGCAGCCAAGCCCCAGATCTGCACCTTCGGGCAGCGATTTTAGCTGTTCATCCGTATAACCAATGACTTTACTCACATCTTGAGCCGACATCTCGGGCCCACAGCATGAACTTGATGGTTTGTTATTCTCAGTAGTTTGCCCCGAAGGGCCGCAACATGAAGTATTCTGTCTCGCAATACTCGCATAATTTTCTCTTACTACTTTCTTGATCTCTTCTTTTTTCATTTATCTTCCTCCATATTTACTTACTTTGAAAGATCTCGCCCATCATAGGTCCTAAGAATTCTTTTACCAACCCTTCGAAATCTTTTGATGGGATCAATGAGATCACATTGATCTTACCATTGCAACCACATGTTATGATTGCTAATTTATCACCGGGTTTTATATTTGCCTTATCTCGAACTTCTTTGGGCAGCACCATTTGCCCTCTTTCGTCAACACTTATCAGTGCCTCGACATTACAGCATGGTGTTGATTTGTCTGTTGGTCCACAACATGATTTATCTTCGTTTTTCTTAGCCATTAGAACTCCTCAGAACAGTAATAGATTTCAAGCTATTTAAACATTACTGATAAATCAGAAGGGTCAGAATATACTGATTGAGGGTGCGTGGGGTTCAAGTACCCGCAGCGTCTTTGTGATAGCAAATACGCCATCCGTGAGCGCCACAAAACGATCCGGGCTCATCCAAAATGGTCCTTTGTCGTTCTTATCTTTATCACTGGTTATACTGCCATTGGTTTTTTTCTGATTTTTCATATTAACCCTTTTTTTATTTTATACTCGAACTTTCAGAACCAAGGAACTTTTTATACCCGTATGAAGTTAAGTATGTAAAAAGTATAATAGAAAAGATCCAGCTGCCGTATTTGAAACCCGGGATCATGATGTTACCTACAAATATTATGGAAGTGAAGATCAAAAAAACCACCATGAATTTTGTAAAGCCTGATATTATATTCTTACCAAGATCCTTTGATACCAATCGACGGTCGCTTGTGGCATATACCCAAATGAAGAGCAGCATCAATAACGTTAATGTTAAGGCCACCCCATAATAAAACATCGCCTCATCACTTGCGGCATTTACATTCAGGTATGCAACCCAGAATGGTACTAAAGACGCAAACGCCAGGAAAATAATATTCAACCACATCAGCACGCCGTCTGCTCTTTTTATATAATGGAACATAAGATAATGTATTGCCCAATATAACCCTAAAGCTAGGAAACCGATTCCGATCAAGAAGAAATCGCCCGCCATCTCCCAAAGGCCATTAGGGTCTTTTTTAAGGTCTGGGATGGGAAGCTCGAGCACCATTAAGGTAATTGCGATCGCGATCACACCATCGGTTAGCATCGAGATGCGTTCAGGGCTTATCCAAAATGAGCCCGGTTCACCCTCGGGCTTTTCTTCAAATTCCTGGGTTTTCGCTGATGTTGTTTCTTGATCTGCTTTCTGGCCTTTGAAGTATTTTTCATAACCATACCCAGTCATATAAACGAACCAAAGGAGTGACGCTAATGAAAATAACCCAAAAATATCGGTGCTATAAAGTCCCGCGATACCGCCTAGAAAAATAATAAAACTGCCGACCAAAATAATATTTGCAAAACCCCGAGGAACACGTTCATCGAGGTCACGGTCAACCAGTTGATGGCCGTGGAAGGCATATAGCAAAATAATGAGCAGTGAAATGAAAGTCAAACAAGCTGATATTCCAAGATATCCAGCAGCACCGGCAACTTCCAGGTTCAAAGTAATAAACGCGGTCCAGAAAGGACCCAGTGAGGCAAAGGCCAAGAACACAATGTTCAGCCAAACGAGCACAGCATCTGCACGCTTTATTATGTGGAATATATGGTGATGTAGAACCCAATATATGCCTAGTGACAAGAAGCCTATTGCGTATTGATAAAGTTCAGGTCCCATGGCTGAAATGCTGCCCTCGTTCTCATGAATTAGCGGTATCAACTTGATCGCCAGGATGGTAATTGCAATGGCAATTACACCGTCACTTAATCCCAAGAGGCGAGCAGGGCTCATCCAAAATTGATCTTGAGCATCCTCGGGTTTATTGATATTTTTTGATTTGGTGCTATTTTTCCTAGCCATACTATCGCATACATTGATAGCACCTTACTTTCATTTCTTTTTCGTCATATCCTTAACCATTTTTTTAGCGGCTTTATCGAGCTTCTTGCCGGTCTCATCCATAGCTTTGCCAACTTCACGACCTGCGTCACCGACTTTTTTGCCGGCCTCGAGTGCACCCTTTTCAATTTGTTTACCGGCCTTGCCTGCGGCTTTGCCAATGCCTTTTCCGAATTTGTCCACCTCTTGACCAAAATCGGAGATCTTGTGCGCGAACTCGTGTTCAGAATCGATCATTATTTTGCCTACATATTTGAGGTTCTTATCGAAATCGTGGATATGCTCGCTAACATGGTCGCGGATGGCTTGGATATCCACATGCTTCTCGAAATATTTCGGATCCTTCGCCATTTTACGCCTCGCATAAACGCCCAAAAATGCCGGCAAGATGAATATCGAACCAATTAGGCTGAATGAAATAGATAGTGCAGTTATTGCGCCAAACATTCTCATTGGATCTGTGGGTGCAAGATACAGTATCATAAAGCCGCCAAATGTAGTGACCGCCGCACCCGCAAGCGCACCACCGGTATTCACAATGGTAGCTTTCATTGCAACGTCAACATTACCAAAATCGTGGATGCTCTCCATAAACCGATTGGTGATATGTATGCCATAATCAACGCCGATGCCGATGGTGAGCGTAGAGACGAAGATAGTTAACACAGTAAGGTGCATACCAAATATGAACATTGTACCAAATGCCCAACAAATACATAGTATAACCGGGATCAATGTCATAATACCCAATGAAAATGCCCGAAATTCAAAAACGAATAAAATTGTTAAGATAACAAAAGCAATAATCACAGTAATTGCAAGTGACTTGAAGCCGTTATCTTGAATTGAGGTAAGAAGTACATGCATTATTATTGGTTCCCCAGTGGCGAAGGTCTTAATACCGTTCACATCTTCTAACGGTTTAATATCCTCGTTCATTTCATCGTAGATCTCTCCGTTATTGTCCCCACCATGTGTATTTACGCTGACTCTGATCACTGCACCTTGGTAATTTCCATCGTTATAATATAGAACGTTAATAACTGCTGGCCCATATGTTTCATTAGTTCTAAGCGAATCAAAAAGCGCCTCGATATCGGTACCCTGGTCGGGAATACCATCATTATTGAGATCATAATTAGTATTGAAATTGTTTAAAAATACATCATCAACATCAAAATCACCACCAAGAGTTCTAATATCTTCCATTATAGTCAGTATAGAGGTGATCGATTCGCCTTCGTTTACATGTTTATCGTCTTTCAAATTATTTTGTGTTTCATCCATAGCGGATAAGATCTCAGACGTGGCAATATCATCACCTTTTACCAAAACAAAAGTTTCTTCCACGCCAAAATCAAAATTATCGAAAGTATAGGTTATATCATCTGTAAGTTGTGAATCTCTTGGCAGGAATTCTCGAAAATCAAATTCAGTTGTAAGTTGCATTGCCATATAACCAAATAGTATCGCGGTGACGAGTGCAAATGCGATTATAGGATACGGTCTGCGTGCGCTAACAGCCGCAACTTTGGTAAGTATCTTAGAATCTTTATGTGGCTTTTTCTCTGGTTTAGAAGTAGTATTTTTCTCTTTTGAGTTTGGGTTACCTGGATTTTTTGATTCTTTCATATGTTGGCGTTTAATTCTATATGTATCCACGAGAACTTTGACAGAAGGTATAAATGTTATAACTACAAAAAATGCACTGAAAATACCTATCAAAAGGAATAAACCGAATTCGCGCATGGGCTTCAATGTAGAGATCATATTCGAAGAGAATGAAACGCCGGTTGTGAGCGCTGACAGGAACAGTGATGCACCGATAGTTGCGATAGCTAAAAGCATTGCACCACGAACAGCTTTACGCTCCTTATCACGGCCTTCTTTGTAACGCATGGTTATGTGAATAGCGTAATCAACACCTATACCGATCAATATGATCGGTACTATCATATACATCATTCCGAATGTAAGCCCGAGCAAAATACCAATTGCGTTCATCCAGAAGATCGCAAATAAGATCGCTACAAGACTAAGTATAGTATCAAGAACTGATCGATATGTTATGGCCAGAATAATTGCAATAACAACAATTACAACTAAAAATAATATGCCCATAATTGGATCCGAGTTAATTACATGTTCTACATATACCCCTTCATTGACGCCCATGTATTCAACGCCGGCAAAATCGCTTTCGTCAATAATATCTACGATCTCAAAATCAGCATCCAAGATCGGGTTATCACCGAGCTCTCCTTCATCATATACCTTCAAATCGAACATGACTAGTATTAATGTGGCCTTTGCTTTCACTTCACCTTTTTCGACGATGTTCGTGACAAAATCTTTAGAAATGAACATCGACATTTGCCTCATTCCTTCTTGTATTTCAGGAATGGGACTATTCCATTGAGCTAAAATAAAATCAGTTATATTTTGCAGGGTAATATCATTATTTGTAAGTGCCTGGATCATATTGTCATATGTTGGTAAGATATTTAGTTCTGGATGACTTAATACGTAATATGATACAACTCCGGAGGCAATACTCATAATTGATTGATTTCCGGGTAGTGGAAACAGCACATATCTAACTTCACTATTGTCAGCGATTTGTTTTTCTACTTTAAGAATATCGATTATTGCATCTTTGGTAAAAACATTACCATTCTTTCCTTTCACTAATATTTGTAAATATTGAGCATTCGAGCCATAATTATTCTTTAGATCAAATATAGTATCAGATAATTCACTTTCAGGAAACCATGCATCCTCGGAATCTTCGGTGTTTTGCGTAAGCCCAAACATGCCTGGCATAAAACTTATTAACATAAACAAAAATGTTATGATCATCACTGTTACGAGCGTTCTTCCCGGATGCATTGCAATTGCTTCTCCAAAATGTATTCTTTTAAATGGCATAATAATCACCTTTCCACTAATTATGTATTCAAATACAACCAATATCTCTATGACTGTAAATTGCCCCTGGCAATCGAGAATGATTTAAGCTTCCAAGTGCCTCCCTTGAAATCTTAACAATAGTGAATGCAACTATGATTTATCTTATTTTCTATATAAAATGTAGACGTAACTTTTTTTTCATTGAAGAATACCACAAAGAAAAGTTTATTATTGGTAAAATTATTTGCATTACAATAGAATTTTAACAAATGGGGATTTAGGATGGATTGTCCAAAATGCCGAGAAGAGCTTGACGAGGACTCTAAATTTTGCAAACATTGTGGTGCCACCCTCGACAAAAAAGGTGTGCAAAAACCAAAAAAATCCCCAAAGGATAAAAAGAAAGGTAGAAAATTGATGATCGCCCTGATTGTTATTGGCATTTTGGTAACATCTGTGATTACTATAGGGTTTCTTTTATCTGTAAAAAAAGCGAACGAGCACATATTCTACTCGTATTCCCCGGCAACGCCCCCCAGCTCGCTAACTGTAAAACTAGAAATGGTTAGTGGCGGTATTCAGGTTGATTTCACTTCCGACCCAAATGAACCCGTAGTCTATTTAGACTATCATAAACGTTGGGAGGGGATGGTAGTTAGTGAGCCGAGCTTCAAAACCACATCGAGCAAGGTGAGGTTTCACAGCGGTGAAGTAATGTCCGATACCACTACTATTAATATGAACTCCGACCTAAAGGTCGTGCTCAGAAACGATGTGACCTACAATCTCGAGATCGAGAACACAAATGGTGCCTTGAGCATTTTCTCGGATATCCCGGGTAACTCCTTTGGCTCGATCAAATTAGACAACTCAAACGGTGCTACTAGCCTCTTCATCACCGATGCAACAGTTTCGGGTAAAATTACAACTAAAATAGAGAAGGGAGCTAGCTCACTTTTTTTAACGAACTGCACCCTTAGGGAAATTGAAGCTACCGGCAATTCGGGTGGCTCAAGTATATTTTTTAAGAATTGTTCAGTGGGCAATATAAGATCAACGTCAAGTTCAGGTAGCGTATCTATTTTTTCGGAAGGTTTAACAATCGATCTAGATAGCACTTGGACTTTAGATGCAACCAAAGGTGACATCAAATTAGACCTCACCCAACAAACCACGCTAAGTGCAGATGTAACGATTAATGCCGAAACGGACGGTTGGGGCGATATTGACGTAAAGTACAAGGGTAACGGCACTCAAATGCGCGTAAAAATCACAAGCACCGCCCCTAACGGTAAACTTGACCTCAATAGTGGTGCAGGGTTCGAAGCGCCAATTTCAGGTACTATGGAATCCTCGAATTATAGCGAAACCGCACTTGATCAATTCCTATTGAACTTGAACTCGCGCGATGGTGATCTTGAAGTTAGTGCGAAGAATGTTTGAAATGGCGAATTTATGGATTTGTTGGATACCTTATTAACTTAATGCCTTAGAGATACACTGCTATCAGATTGTGATTTGGATACCCAGTTAAATTGAAGTCATAATGATACCCTGGCATAACATTGTGATAATGATGCCCGTTTAATAATTGTCATGAAGATACCCCGCTATCGGATTATGATAAGGATCCCCAGCTAAATGAAAGCCATAAAGATGCCCAGGCATCACATTTTGATAAGGATGCCAGGGAATCCTTATGAAATTCTTCAGAAGGGTATCCTTATAACATTGAGAATCAGGGTATCCAAATTTTTATCATAGAACTAGGTATCCAACAAATAAATTTTAATACATTTATTCAATATATCTTAGAGCTTCCGCGGGCGGTATTTTCGAGGCTTTGATACTGGGATAGACTGTAAAGATCAAAGTTGCGACGTAAGCAATTACTGCAATGGCGATAAGATTCAACCATGGAATAACGAAGCTCGCACCAGCCTCCTTGAAGCCATCGTTATAAATTTGCCAGCCAATACCGATCCCAAGAATTATTCCGATCAGAATGGCAAGAATTGTAATGAACGAAGTCTCGATAAGGAACGATTTTATGATCATGCTCTTTTTGAAACCGATCGCGCGCAGCATCCCGATCTGCTGGCGGCGCTCGATAACGTTGCGGTATGAAATGATGCCTATACCGGCAATACCCACGAGCAGTCCGATCCCTAGAAAACCTTCCATAAGATACATAATGTTGTTGGTGATCGAAATAATGACATTGATCATGCCGATCAGATCATAGGTCTGCAGCCCAAGCTCAAGATAACTTTTTTCGAATTCTTTAGCGACTGTATCCGCATTTTCGCCGGGGCCGAGTTCAATCACTACTAGGCTATCAACACCCCCATATTCGTTCCTGACAACTTCCTTTTTTAGGATAATACCTTGGAAGAAGAACATCTGGTCCATAATCCCGATAACGGTCAACATTCGGGTTCTGTTCTGGCCCATCATATCTGTAATAGTTATTGTCCCACCGACATACACTCCCCCCATATCGCTAGGTGGTCCGGCCACAATCCCCGCGAACACCATTTTCGAGCCGTCGACGATGCAATATGAACTATTTTCATTTAGCGCTTCCCAGGCTTCCCTATCAGATTCAAATCTCTCGTCCCTCTCCATTAATGTGAACCCGTTGTTTGAAAGAAAGGCGTCACTAACGCCGAGTAATTGATATTGCTCCACTTCCATCGTGCCAGGTGACCCGAAGTCATCCCCTTCTGTTTCATGTTTATCGTACTCGACCACAGTAACAACTGCATTGGAAATAGTTTCAAGCTGTTTAATATCGATTTCTTGAAGGTCGGGCGGTAAAGTTTCAATTGATAGATTTTCGAACGGTGTTCTGGGGTTGGTAACACCCATGATGTCGTAGCCACCGCTCTGCTCGCGCAGCATTGCGTCGCTTTGGGAGGCCTGCATCGAGGCGATCATTGCGATCACAGTCACAGTGAAAATAATAAGCGCGAACATCCCCAAGGTCATGCCGGTTTTCATTTTACTGTCCATGGGATACGAAATTGCGGTTTTTAAAACCGCACGCGTGGATTTACCCCAGCCTAATAGCCATTGCAGCCCAGCTAGCAACAGTTGGGAATTGAACATCACGACTATAACTGCTCCCAGCACACTGAACACACCGCTAAAGACGAATGCATCCATACCTGAAAAGTCCATACCCTTTGTTATTGGCAGTTCATAGGGTTGGAACATGAAAAATAGGATTGCCAGCCCTGCAGCGGTGATTGCCGCTCTAAAGCTGATCCATCTGTGGATAATAAGTGCCAAACCGAGTATAAATATAGGCAGACCCGCAAGGTAATACCCGCCCAGTAACGTGTTCATAGCGAAGAGTATACCTAAAATCCCGATAACCACAAGCACAATACCGAGAATAACCAATTTCCGCTCTGCTCTTGGGGGCCTAGGTTCCGGAATGCGGCGGATAGCACGGATGATATTGAGCTTGGCGATCCGGGTACTAGCGATAATAATTGTGATAAATGTTATGAGCAATCCCACACAGAATGCGATAAATACACTGCCCCAGGTGAAGTGAAATGGTATATTGAACGCGCCTTCTCCGAACTCTTCAACCGCCCCGAAAATATATTCAAAAGCCTGAATAATTATCCACCCGAAAAACAGCCCGAGAAATGCACCGACAAATGCGGCCACGAAGGCGTAAAGACTGCCCTCAAAAATGTACATTCTCACCAGGTGTTTGGTCTTCATCCCCACGGCTCGTGCCATCCCCATCTCGCTTTTACGCTCTTCACCGAGCATTATGAAGATATTGATAATTAAAACGATACCGGCTATAATAGAGAACATCCCGAAGATCATGAACAGTTGTCCAAGCGATTCACCACCAGTTCTAGCGGATTCTAAATTATCAGCTTTGACGTTATGTACTTCCAGATTGAGCTCTTCACCACCTAATTCGCGGTTCATTTGTGCAATCGTTTCATTACGGATCTGTGCCAGTGTTGCATTATCCAGACCGGAGACCGCGACGAACGACACCATATCGTCTTCATAAGCACCGCTGTGGAGCATGAGTTGGCTGGTCTCGAAATCGACAAACCCCAACGTCATTGCATTTATTTCCTCAGGTATTTGTTCTTCGAACTCTTCATCTAAAATATAAGCGCGAAGCGGTGTTACCTGTATCGAACCCTCTAAGCTCATAGTTGTTATCGAAATCATTGTGTTGTTGACGATGCCGAAATTAGTTGCTTGCGGCTCCATGAAGTAAATTGAATTCGACGCTATAATCGGGAAATCTTCATCTTCCGATTCACCGCCCATCACCATTAGACCTGTAGTAGGAATATCGTTCACTGCCAAGGTCGGTATCATCAATCCGAATGAAATAACGCCATTGTGCTCACCTGCAATTTCGATCAAAATATCTGCATGCTTTAGTGGGAAGTAACCTTGAGTGCTGGTGAAAGTTAGAACGCCATTAATATTTTCGATTTCAAAACCAAGGTCACGCATACCAATAGCCTTATCCAGTTCTTCCTCAATGGTCTTGTTCACTTTACTTGTATATGACGCACCTTCACTGTAATCTCCTTTGTTCGAGATCCAGATGTGATTGATCTCATTGGGACGGTTAAGCAACTGCTGGAGGGTGTCCAGTTCAAAAAATACTGACTTCTGTTGGTTGTAATTTGCTTTACCGTACAAGTCCTCCTCTTTGATAATTTTCGTGATCGTCAAGCTCGTGCTTTTGAGATCTGGTATCAATGGATTTGAAAGATTTTTGGCACCGTATGATAGCAGAATATTATGGCCAACCACGGCATCCATTTCGTCAGCGAGCCTGGAGTTGATCGCTACCTCACCCTCACCCAACATATCCGGATAGAATCCATGCTCATCCAAATCCCCAAATACAGTCGTTCTTAAAACCTGCGAGTCCAGCCCAACTAATGACGCACGTGGCTCAGCCAGCATTGTGTTCAGGTCGAAGACCGATCCCAAATCACTAATAACAGGTGCGACTGCTTCGATTTCGGGTACGGGCGCTAAATTAAACGCAATTTCATCGTAAATGGATTCATTAAAATAAACAACGGTCCCAAATTGGTTCAGGCCCCAGATGTCTTCGTCAACTTCACCTAAAGAGCGGTAAACATCAACCTCAAATGCGTATGTCATTGTATCTTGCACAACCAGTGAGGCCGAGATGATCGCAGTACCGATCATAAGCCCTGCAATCACGATCACGCTCTGAGCTTTCCGGCGTGTGAAATTACGTGCTGCCATTTTGAAGATGATCCGGTTGGCTATCGCTAGTACTGCAATGATAGCTGTTACGATTATGACAATGACAAACAATAAAAACAAGGTTCCATCCATTGAATTTCCATCCTTGCTAATTGGTATACTCCTTGGCGATGACTCCCTCACGCATCTTTAAGATACGTTGACACTTCTTGCCAATTGCAGGGTCATGGGTTATGATCACGAAGGTCTGCTTGTTCTTTTTGTTCAATTTCAGTAAAAGGTCCATAATTTCATTTGAATTCTTGGTGTCTAAATTGCCGGTTGGTTCATCACCCCAAACGATCAGCGGGTTATTGACCAGGCTTCTCGCGATCGTTACGCGCTGCTGCTGACCGCCGCTCATTTCCGAGGGTTTATGGTCTTTCCACTCGGTTAACCCCACCAACTCCAGCGCTTTTTCGGCGTGCTCGTGTGCGTCCTTACTGCTCGTACCACTAACGAGCAACGGGAGCTCGACATTTTCAACGGCGGTCAACACAGGGAGTAGATTGAAACTCTGGAAAATGAAGCCCATTTTCTGGGCGCGATATTCGGTTCGAGGATTGTCTTTCATCGCATGGACATCTTGACCTTCAAGAAGTACTTTACCTTTTGTGAGATCGTCGAGACCCGATAAGCAATTAAGAAGCGTGGTTTTACCGCAGCCTGAAGGACCCATAATCGCAACCATTTCGCCCTTTTGGATCTCAAGGTTCACCCCTTTGAGTGCTTTAACTTTGATCTTGCCAGTATCATATGTCTTATGCACATTTGTTGCTTTGATTATACTCAAGATATTGCCTCCTTCTTAACAGTAGTTAAATGAAATTGATTTTAATAAGCCCCCCCAATATTAATTGATTCAATTATCCATATATTGGGTGAAATTGTAATAGTGTCGTATATTTTTATTTTATATAAATATTCTTAAGTTTTGTTTATAGTTCAATTATTATCAGGTTCCTAAGAATGTTATAGCTCCAATTTGTTATCACTAATCTCCGATCACTTAAGCTATTAATTCCGAAAAATATTCTTCTTTTAACAATAATTTTTAATCAGGAATATCGGGAATCATTTATAATTTTCCAGTCAGCCAGTCTACCGGTCTGCCGATCTGCCAGTCGGACCGGTTGACCAGTGACCGGTGACGGGTCGACTTTAAATTCGTTTCCCGATGCGCCCGATATATATCATCGAGGTAATACTATCCCAACATTGTGGAAAAGCCTATTTATTTAACTTTATTTGCAATTAGCATAAGCATTGATGGCAGCACCAAAAGTGCCGCGACAAGTGCCATAAGTATCATTAATGCGGTCAGTATCCCGAACGCCGCGAACATCGGCATCGGTGCGAAGGCGATAATAGCGAAGCCGCACATTGTTGAGGCTGCGGAGCCGAACAGTGCCAAACCAGATTGGCTCGCCGCGCGATTTAAAGCCACACGTTTATTTCGAGCTTTACCCAATTCCTGGCGGAACCTTGCGGTCATATGCACCGAGTAATCGATCCCCACGCCGATCGAGATCGCGGCAATTGTGGCGGTGACGGCATTAAGATGAAACCCGGCAAGGTACATGAACGCATTCAGCCACACTGCCACCAGTATTATAGGTATGATCGTGACGATCGTATATTTTACCGATCGAAATGCAATAAGCAGAATAATAAAACAGATGATCACTGCAATAATTATTGAGTTTGTCAATGAATTCGTAACTGCGTCCAAGGTTACATCGCGTTCATAGGCCGGTCCGGCTAAACCATAATATGAAATGCTATCAACTTCAAGATCTTTAATGTCGTTATTAAGCTCGGACTTGGAATTCTTGACGATCGATTGCTCCCTGGTACCTGGAATGAGTGCCACTATCACCGTTATATCTTCCTCGGACCCTGAAAGGTCATGGTAAAGACTTTCGCTAATCTGGGCCGGTCCGTAATGTAAAATGGATTCATTGAGATAGATGCCGAATTGTACTATATAATCGTAAATTGCTCGTAGTTGATCTTGAGTGTCCGGTATGCCATCTTCATCTATATCTGTGATCGAAATCCCTGGAGTGTACATTTCAATTCCATTTATTGTAATGTTACTCTCAAATACAGCTTCGATAAAATCGAAGATCGGAGTTAAAATGTTAGGTTGACCATCATTGGGATTAATTGCGATGGTCTCATCATCATTCATATTATTAATGGTATTTTGTATCGCCCGGAGCGCTTCGGGATCCGAGAGGTCGCCTTTAATCAATATGTATGCAGGTTCGCCACCTTTTTCACCCAGATGCTCGTCCATTTTGTCGAGGCTGATCACGAAGTCGGAGTTGCCATCAAAGTATTCCTTGGCGTCAAGCCTTGCTTCGAGCTGAAGCGCGTAATAACCGGCAGCCATCGAAATTATAAGCACCAATAATAATGTAACAGCCTTCCAATCAGCAACATTAGAGACAAATCTACCCAAAATCGAATTGCTAGACCTACTGCCTTTTTTATTGTTATTTGTGCGATCCGTTTTTTCGGCTTGGGTCATTATTTTAGCTTGTCTGTGAGCATCCCATTTCATCTTCACGGTTGGAACGAATAGTCCCATAATGAAAAAAGCTGAGAAAATAGCAATTGCCGCTGCAACACCAAACCCCACGATCTCTTCAGTACTTGAATATATATTGGATATGAACGCGGCGACTGTGGTCAACATAGCAAGTATTAACGCGCCGCCAACCCCCATTATACCTTTTCGGAGCGCCTTCCCGGGCTCCGCGCCTTTATCCTGCTCTTCGCGATAGCGGTGCAGTGCATGGATCGCATAATCCACACCGAGCACCAAAATTGCAATTGGTACGATTATATCTAAAGTCAAAGATGATCTCAGACCAATTAAATTTGAAAATCCCTTTAACCAGATAATAAGCATCCCCAGACCTATTAAGGTTAATATTGTAACCTGAACCGATTTGAAGTAAAGTGACACAATGATCAAAATAATGATAACTGCAATAATTATCAATGGAATAGAAAGCATTCCTTCCTCTTCAGCTTCGAGCGAAATATCGATCGCAATTCCCCAGATCCTATAGCTTTTCTCATCGCCTCTGAGCATATCCTGGACCTTACGATTATATTTCTGATGCTCGATCCCACCAGCCCCACCTGCAGATAACCCCGGAGTGGTCTCTTGCGGTAATTTTGAATTATTAACATTTACCAGAATTAAAAACGCGGGTGTTTTCCAATATTTTATCGGTTGACCTGCGATAGTCGTGGACTCATTTGTAGTTTTAACAGAAAACCAATCCGCAAACCCAGCCGAATCCGGGTTGGCCAGCACATAATGGACCGCTAATTTAACCTGTTCATCAGTAGCATCTTCCAGGCTTATATTAAATGACGGGTGGTTTACTAGAAAGGTTTGAACTGCGTCCGCAATCGTATATATTCCATGTGTCATTGTGTGGGTGAATACATCATAGCGACTAAGTAGAAACTCGCCCCCAATTTCAGAATCCCTAATTTTTTCCTCGTTCTGATAAAGTTCCCAAAGTTCCTTTTGGGTTAATATATCACCGTCCTTTGCTTCGATAATGAGTGCAATTTGGTGAACCGAGGGCGGTAATTTCAGTTCCATTTCCTCGCGAATATCAAAGACCTCGCCGCCGGGATTATCTGCAGCACGTTCTGTTGGCACCATGTAAAAGAGTGGAATGAATAATAACAGCGTAATGATTATAGTAGGCCAGATGATCCAGCCTGGTTTATGCTGTGCACAGTTTCCAAGTCGTTCAAGCGCGGATCTTTTCGACGTTTTGTCTATTCTATGTTGGTTTGCTAAGTTCGTATTGGTATTTTTCATGATCTCTCACATCGTATTTTCGTTGTTATTATAACTTTATGCGCAATTACTTATGACAAACCGCTATGCTGTGCTCGTTGGTATCCGTAATTTTCTTAAAATATATTACATCATAGTGATTTAAACATCTCAGGTTCACATTTAATAAATGCCATTTTGAATAATTTATCTGAAAATTCTTTGAACTTATATAGCGTTTCCAGGTCGATATAATAATAAACGCGAAATCCCTCACGTTTAGATTTTAGGATGCCGACGCCTTTTAATATCTTAAGATGCTGCGATGCGGCTGGCTGTGTAATGCCGAGTTTATTTGCGAGCTCCACGACGCAGAGCTTATCCTCGGTTTTTGATCCTAGCAGATTAATGATTTTCAGACGGTTTAAATCGCCTAAGGCCTTGAACACTTCGGCCATCTCTTTTACTACTTTGATATCGTTTTTCATAGCAACACTATAAGTAACTACTTATACTTATAATCTTTGGCGATTAAAAAACTATCGGGATCTATTTTTTAATCTGGATTTTTTCGAGGGCTTATCTTGTATCTTCGCATATCTTCTCGAAATATCATAGGCCAGCACATTTTCAAAATAATTAAAATAAATAAAGGTAAATATAAAAGCACTAATAAAGAACAAGAAATAATAGCCAATAAACGAAGTAATAATCGCGACAACATC
>CBDVCJ010000016.1:0-25087 GCA_965372445.1 uncultured Thermoplasmata archaeon
ATTCTGATGATAATATTTTTGAAAATAACAATTGTTCTAATAATAAATATGGTATATGCATAAATAAATCGAAAAATACCATAATTGCAAATAACTCAATTTTTTCAAATAACATAACCGGAATTCAACTTTCAAAAACCGATAATAATATTTTTCTGAATAATACCCTTATCAATAATAATATGGGATTTAATATAATTTTAAACACAATAGATTGCCAGATTTTAAATACAACGATATATAATTCTACAACATACGATATTCAATTCAATGGCGACTCTCATGCAAACGCACTAAATTGCTCCTTTAACGCGTCTAATATCAAATATATAGATACATTATCTAATTTAACGGTTCAGTGGTATCTTCATGTCAATGTAACTAACACTTCAAATCTTCCTGTTTCAGGAGCCGATATAACAGTTAAGGATAATACTTCAAAAGTTATTTACTCAGGACAGACAGGAATATTAGGATTTCGAAGTTGGATTATCTGTTCCGAATACATCGAAAGTCAAACAGGCAAGATTTCAATACTTACGCCCCATAATATAACAGCAGCTCAAACCCCATATGAAGAAGGCTATGCCGACCCGGAACCGTTCATGGATTCTAGTAAAATGGTATATATTGTTCTCTATCCGGACATAACCCCACCCGCCCCCGCCACCAATCTGATTTTTGATATTATTTACGGTACCTATATTAATATGTCATGGACCAATTCAACCAGCCATGATCTTGAAGGATATAATATCTATATCAATGACACTGGTTCGAGCACAACATTTCATTTATTAAATACGACGATGAATAATTATTTTAATGTGACTGGCCTCATTGAGGAAATCAAGTATTATTTTATAATCACAGCCTATGACGATGCCCTTTTAGAATCCACGAACTTAACCGGTTTTAATACAACTCCCGACGTCACACCACCCTCCCCGCCATCCTCATTGCTCATAATTAAGATCGGCGGTACGTATATCGAACTATCCTGGGCCGCCTCATCTTCTGCTGATCTTGCCGGGTATGAGGTATATGTCAATGACACGGGCTCAGCCGTAAATTTCCATGTGGTTACTACCAAGACAAATCTTAACTTCAACCATACGGGTTTGGTTGAGGAGACCAATTACTATTATCAAGTACGTGCATTTGACGAAGTACCACTGTATTCATTTTTCTCAAATATGGTGTTCGCAACTACGTTTGATATTACAGCCCCAACCGCACCTACCGGGCTGGTCGCCCAGGACCCGACAGGCACCTCGATCTCTATTGCATGGACTGCCAATACCGAACTAGATGTCGAAGGCTATCTTATCTATATCAATGACACCGGTGCGGGCTCGACAGGGCCGTTCCATTGGGTCGGCTCCGCCACTGGCACTTCCACCGGATATATCGCAGCTAGCTTAATTGAGGAAACCACATATTATTTCGTTATTGCGGCGTATGATGAAGTGCCCAATAATTCGACCTTCTCGGGTTTCGCTTCGGCAACCACCTTGGATGTTACCGCCCCGGCAATGCCAACGGGACTCGAAGCTACAGTGCTGTCCGGCACCGAGATTTCACTGACCTGGAACGCCAACACCGAAACGGATCTCGCCGGTTATATTATCTTTATGAACAATACAAATAAAGGTCAAAGCGGCCCGTACCATATCATAAATACAACTACGGGCACGGGTACCTCGCATACTGTTTCTGGTCTATATGAAGAGATGACCTATTATTTTAGAATAAGAGCTTATGACGAGGTGCCGAACAATTCGTTATTCTCTGTCGTTGTTTCTGGCACCACCCCCGACGAGACACCGCCACTTGCCCCAGCAGGATTAGAAGTTAAAAATCCTACCAAAAATAGTCTTAAAATATCATGGGATGCAAACCTGGAAGACGATGTGGTGGGTTATAACTTATCCAGAAGTACAACGGCATCAGGGCCGTTCGCGATCATCAACATCGAGCGGATAACAGGCACGCAATATGTTGATACAGGACTTATTGAGCTCACGACCTATTATTACACGCTCAAAGCCATCGACGATGTCGAACTTGAATCAGGAGACTCAGCAGTGGCGTTTGGCACCACCGAGCTTGGCCCGCACGCGCCCGAGATCAATAACTCAGTGGCGGATTTTGCGATCGTTGAAGATACCTATGACGACACATCCATTAACCTAAAAGATTGGTTTATTGATATTAATGACGATGCGCTCACATTCCGATCTGAAGGTGAGGATCATCTGGAGGTTGAGATTTTCCAGGGTAATGGCACCGTTACACTATTACCCGAGGAGAACTGGAACGGTCTCGAGACCCTGACATTTTACGCATCGGACGGTGTTATCGAGGTGAATGATCAGGTGAATATTACCGTCACAGCTGTAAATGACCCGCCTGAGACGCCCGATATAAGAAAGCCCAATGATAATACCAAGATCGATGATGGGGATGCACTGGACTTTAGGGTGGTCTGCATAGATCCGGATGTCGAGTATGGTGATGTGCTGGAATTCAAATGGCACTCTGATATCTCGGGCGAGCTCGGTAATGATAAAACCCTGAACGGCGTCATACTCCCAATTGGTAAACATACTATCTCAGTTGAGGTAACGGACCAGGCTGACGAGACCACTACGGCCAGTATAACGGTCACAGTCGACGAAACAGCGAGCTCTGACACTGATGGTGACACGCTCCCGAACATCTGGGAACGCGACAACGGGCTCGACCCTGCAGACGCCACGGATGTGGATGAGGACCCGGATAGTGACGGGCTATCAAATCTAGAGGAATATACAGAGACTACCGACCCCCAGGATGACGATACGGATGATGACGGGTTGACGGATGGCGATGAGGTTAATCTCTATGGAACCAGACCTACCAGGGCAGATACCGATAGGGACGGTCATAATGACGGTGAAGATAGATATCCATTGGATTCTACCAGATGGAAGAAGGAAGCCGAACCTGAGGACAATACATGGCTCTATTTGGGCTTGATCATAATAATCATTATCGTAGTGATAATTGTAATATTTTTGTTTGGCATAAAACCCAAAATGCGTAAAAAGGCCGAGGAGGAAGAACCCACCCCTGCAGAGCCAGACACGGAATTACCACCTGAGGGACCACCGGCCCCATACCAATTCCCGTACCCGCCGGAATTTCAGCAGGTACCGCCGCAGCCACCCTCGGAGCCGATAACACAAGAGGAGCCAGTATCAGAGGAAGAACCAGTGCCAGAGGAAGACCTAGAAGATGAAGAGCCTATCGATGTTAAAATGTTAGCAAGAGAGGGCGCAATAGCATATGGTGACGGTCGTTACGATGACGCGATCATTGCATGGCAGCAGGTGCTGCAACATGAGCCTGAAGACCATCCAGAGATCGATAAGGCAATCCAGGATGCGGTGGCGAAGCTCAAGAGTGGCGGTGTGCCACCGGAAACAGAGGCAGCATCAGAAGCAGAAGGAGGAGCTTTCGAATGCCCGACCTGTAAGGCAACCTTGACTGTCGATGATACTAAATGTCCGGAATGCGGCGAGGAGTTCGAGGAAGAGGAATAATCAATTCACTTAAAATCGGGAATGACGGGAGTATCGGGAGCTGCGGCAATGAACTTCGTTCATTACCTCGGGCTAAAAATTCCAAAAAGAATTTTTACCCCTGCGGTAACTTGCTTCGCCAAGTTACCTCGGCTTTGAAAATGCCCGAAGGGGATTTTCAATGCAAGGTAATTTACATCGTAAATTACCGCCAAAATCATTGTTATGGTTTTCGATTGAAAAACCCTTCGGTTTTTTCAAAGCAACGGGAACCGACTGCCCCCACTTTAACCGCTGAGGACGCTGAAACCGCAGAAAATTGTTAGATTTTGTTGTACTTTTTTTTGGCTATTGAAACCACGAATTAACACGAATCTGTTATTCGTGTGTATTCGTGGTTCCGAATAAATAATCTGAAAAAATCAAATCCAACATAATTCTGCGTTTCTGCGTCTCTGCGGTTGAAAATGGGGGGGTGTGGTAATTCAGTAACTTATTCGAATCCCGAATCCCGCGGCACGAATCCCGAGTATCGGGTTCACAATAACTAAATCTTTACTAGGCGGAGAAGTGAAATGGTCAAATAAACGTGTATCACTTCAAGAAGTTGAACGGTTATTGGAGAATATTAAACGAGTAGATTGGTATAACGCCTCGCGTAAAGAATATACATTCATAGTCTCCAAATCGGGCTTTACCGAGCCTGCAGAACAACTTATGAAAATTAAAAATGTGTTGGGACTTGGGTTAAATGAACTTGAAGAAGTATTGTTTCAAAACAAAGCACCGAAATGGAGTTACAATTCACTTTCTGATGGCTTTTAACCTAACTTAAACACTTTTAGTAAAATTTTCTAGTTAATTGTAACTAAGTCTATCAATCAACTGGTTTACTTCACGCCAGCGATCTCCAACACCAGCGTCCCAAAGACAATCCCACCCAGCTGCCAGGACTCCGGGTTAACATGCTCGATCGTGTCCCATTGGGTATGGTATTCCCAGGAGGAGCCCCACTCGCCGATCGCGAACCCGCCATCTATACCTCTTTTCTCGAACGGTGCCGCGTCCGGCCCGCCGCTGCCTTCGGTGATGTTGAGATCATATTTCGCATCCAGATCCGGATATCTATCGAACATGAGATCTTGGACATCGTTCAATTCATCAATATAACCAACATTTGAAATTCTAATATTCAAGGTATCCACTCTTTCCAGGTTCACATCGTTCATATCAAAATTAATGCAAATTATACCGTGCTCTTCTACCTCATCTTCATGTGCCTTGACATATTCAGTAGCACCGAGCAGCCCTTTTTCCTCGGCATCCACAGATATAAAGCGAATGGTCTTTTCCACTTTATATTTTGCCAGTTGACGCGCCATCTCCATGATCGTCACGGTCCCAACAGTATTATCCGCTGCGCCCGGATTGATGTAGGTTGTATCTCGATGCGCAACGATATATATCATGTCATCGGGATCTTCACGGCCCACCACATCGCCCACGACATTGTAGATATTATTTTTCGCGATGGTAGTATCGAAATTCAACCTGACCCAGACATTACCAATTCCAAGTATCGGCGTCTTACGGGCATTCTGAATGGCACTATTGATCTCCTCGCCAACGGCCTTGGAGACCGAACAGGTTGGGAGGACCGCTGTAGGGTTCGCATCGGGGTAGGGTATGGTATCACCGTTCTCATCGCTGCCGTAAAGACCGCCGGAATAGGGCGGAAACCCGAGCTCTTCACCAGTACGCACGTTCTGGACGATCACCGCACTTACACCGCGCTCTGCGGCTTTGGGCAGAACTTGTTGCGTGGCGATGACGGCTTTGCCTTCCACATCTAAACCTTCGAAGGCCTCATCGGTGCCGTTTCCGACGTCAACTATTTCCAAGGTGAGATCGCCGTTTGTAGAGCCTGAGTATTGATACAAAATAAAATCAGTTATATGCCCATAGTTCTTAATAACCTGACCTCTCAAACTCAGGGTGACCAGTGACAGTGCTGCACTATTAACTTCAAAGGTTGTTATGCTATGTTCTTCTATATGAACTTCCGCCAACCCCGCTTCGTTGAATCGAGTTTCCACATATTGTGCACCTTCCAGATCCGCAGCGGTGCCTGCCACCCGCGGCCCAATATCGGTCAGGTACTTCATATCTACAAAAGCTTCGTCAGGATCAAAACCGACTAAATGAAATGAAGTTGAGGGCGGACTGCTAGCGTAATAAAATGTAATTGACCCGATCATTATGATCAATACGCTAAAAATTACTGCAAGTTTTAGGGTTTTTTTCATTTCCACCGCAAATTGATATTCTTGCCGTAACTTAAAGATTGCGGTGGGGATGTTTAGGGTGGAAAATCAAAAATTAAGTATATTAGGAATTCGTTTAGTGAATTTAAGATCGGTTCATAAATTATAATGAGGCCTAAGAATATGTCAACACCACCATCGCCAAAATATACGAATCGCATTGGCATGAAATTCAAACTTATCCCTGCCGGTGTGTTCATGATGGGGCAAGTGGATGTTGCCGAGCCCGTCCATAAAGTACAGCTCACCAAACCGTTTTATATGGGTATATATCCCGTGACCCAGCGCGAGTGGAGATCAGTCCTGGGCACCAACCCGAGCCATTTTCGAGGCGGTAATTTTCCGGTCACACGTGTTTCTTGGAACGATTGTCAAGAGTTTATAAATAAGCTTAATGAAAAAGAAAAAAGACCTAAATATGGTTCCCCGAAAAATCGGCTGCCAACCGAATCCGAATGGGAATATGCATGTCGTGCCGGCAGTACATCAATGTTCTGTTTCGAAAAGGGTAAGGGCAAATTGGAAGATCATGCTTGGTTTTATGATAATTCACAAGTAACCCAAGATCTAGAAGTAAGAAAGGGAATGTTCAAAAAACGATGGGTGTTGACAACAAAAACCGGAAGGATGGTGCATCCGGTTGGCCAGCTCAAACCGAATAAATTTGGGCTCTATGATATGCATGGAAATATATATGAATGGTGTAAAGATTGGTTTGGGGATTACCTATCAGGTGATGTTGTCGACGTTATTGGCGTACGTAAAATTGGCAGCAGAGTTATGCGCGGCGGGTCGGTTTTGAATTTTGGGGGGTACTGTGCTTGTGCACACCGCGATGCACGCACGCCAAGTTATCACTCTGATTATGTGGGGGTTAGGATTGTGAGATCCATATAAGATCGCTACTGGCAAATTAAAAAGTTATTTATTTTATTGGTACTTATCTAAAATGTAGAAATTGCCGGTGGTAAAAATTGAGCAATAGTTCATCAGAAGAAATCGCATGTGAAAAATATCGTCCAAAACATGAATATACACATGCTCAGGAGTTCATAGACAATCTTCCGTATATAGTTATGACGATCGTTGGAGGTACAATTCTTATTTTTGGCTTTGAAATGTCTGGCTGGGGTTGGATTATTGGTGGATTATACATTAGCTACAGCATAATTGGTGCGCTCTGGATCATCAACTTTGTTTGTCCCTATTGTCAATATTATGCAACCCGCGCATGCCCGTGCGGATATGGCCAAATCGCAGTGAAACTGCGCCCTAAGAGTGACGAAAACCGATTTATGGAGAAATTTAACAAACATATACCAATAATTGTACCCTTGTGGATTATCCCCCTAATTATCGGAGCCATATTTCTCATAATTAATTTCACGCTTTTGATGGTATTTTTGATCATTATCTTCGGTATAAATTCATTTATAATCTTACCAGTATTATCTCGAAAATATGGGTGTGCACATTGCCCCCAGAAAGATGATTGTCCCTGGATGGGTAAGAACCCGTTGATTAGTTAGGCAAAAATTGCTTCGCAAAAGGATGATTATTAGCGCAATTTTTTTAGGATGTAGGGTGAAGGATGAGGGCTAAGGAAAGGATTCCCGATTCGGGATTTAAGATTCCCGTTTTCTAATGGTTGATAAATAGGAAGGTGGAGGTCAGAAGATAGAAGTCAGAGCTAAGTTTCTGACTTCAGACTTCACTTTCCTCAAATAACCATCTCGAATCCCGAATCTGAAATCTGGAATCTCTATATCCGCCTCCATCCTCCAACTTTCATCCTCCATCCTTTACAAAAATAGCTGTTTGCCATTCAAAGTTCTGTTAAAACTTGTAATAATTTGAAAATATTGCCTGAACTTATCTCCTGATTCGATTTGATCGTATCAAAATCCAATGGCTCATCAGTGATGCCATGACAAAAATTATCGATCGCACTTATATTTGCGTACTGTAATTTGGTCTCTTTGGCCAAGGTCGCTTCCGACGCCATTGTCATCCCGACGATATCTCCAAAATTCTTGAGCATATTGATCTCGGCCTTGGTCTCCAATCTGGGCCCTTGGGTCTGGATATAGATCCCACCTTTTACTACCGGGAGTTGCAGATCCATCATCATTTGATATAGCGTCTCACTAAGCTCAGGGTCGAGACCGGGCGTTACATGCACGATCTTATTATCAAAATAAGTCGGAATATTCCAGAGATTGATATAATCATCCGGTAAGATCAACATTGGTGGTTTCAAGCTAACCTTAAGACTTCCGACAGATGATATGCCAATTACTTTTTCTACCCCAAGAGCAGCAAAGGCGGCGATATTTGCATGATGGTTTACTTTATGGGGTGGGATACGGTTTTTACCATGACGGGGGATGAGTATGAACTTGGCGCTCCGATAATAACGTATTACACCTCGATCTATTACGATCTCTTGCTCTGAAAAATTATCGATTTGAGCGAGGTCGAAATTTATGCTACCAATGATTATACCAATTTTAGCCGCCATAGTGGCCCCCTTAGTGAATCGATGTTATAGCTGTAAAGAATTTGTACATAAATAATTTTGGTTGTTTCTTTTGTTTAAGTGGTGAGACTCTAAATATTGCTAATAAGGATTGGAGATTTTCTTAGGAGAGACGAAAGACGGATGAAATATTATTGCCTCCTGCGGTAACTTGCTTCGCCAAGTTACCTCGCATTAAAAATCCCACTAGGATTTTTAAAGCGGAAGGCAAAAGACGAGAGGTAAGATCTGCCTTCGCCTATCGCCTGTCGCCTATAGTCTATCGCCTATCCAATAGTAAACGCCAATCTCTAATCTTGTCTTACCACTTACCAATTATATATCAATATGTCGGCAGATCATTCCGCATTGTCATCTTTTCCTTTTAGTAGTTTAGTATGATCTTTAATTTCAATAGTTTGGCTTAGCAGATCGTCAGGTATAACCTTAATAAGCTCACCCATATGTACCTGTAACTCATTCAGGAGTCCGAGCAGTGATCTCAATTGCGCTGCAATAGTTTTGCCTTCGAGCGCGTCTCTCAGCTCTAAAGTAGGCACCTCGCATTCGATCTCAAGCTCGTTCAAGTCCAGGGTACCTATTGATTCCGAGATCAAGGTTAGTGGTACAAGGCACAGCTCCGAGCTCGGGTCGTTATGGGTGATGAGATATTTATTCAAACCCACAGCAAAGTCGCCGAGCCAATGCTCGCCGTCATTTTCGTTTACAATACCACTGTCAAATTCCATTTCCGGCGCTTGTGGCTCTATAGTGCTCCTGGAGGCGGGGGTGCCTGTGATCATTGATAGTGATGGCGAATATGTTTCAGTCTCATAATAGATCTTAAACAGTCCATCCATATTATGATCGATCCAATTTCGTCCGCCATCACGACTTGATCTTAATAACCCGCCCAAAGGGCTTTCTATGTCGGCATGCCAGTTTAATTGACCCTTTTTTGTTCTTAGAACCAACCAATAATACGAACCCTGCATGAGAATGGCTTTATTAAATTTGATATCGACCCATGAATATTTTTCTGTTAGCTCACGGATCGGTAGTGGCGCAGTGACAACTAATTCATTTGTGGAGCTGGTATCGCCAATAGCGGGTTCGTTCACCGCTCTATTATCTACGTTTGAAGTATTATTGTACTGCCATATCTCAAGATCCAACTCGGTATCAGGGTCGAGAACCGCAACGTTTAAACTAACTCTTGTCACGTGTAAATTACGCTCGACCTTGAATTGTTGTGCTACCAAATATTCCGGTGAGGCCATCACACCATATACTTCCCGTTCGTCAATGCAACGATTTGCGAGTCTTTCATTCGTTAAATTTCCTTCTATTTTTACATGGGCATTCAGCACATTTGCGTTCTGAGGGAGCTCGATATTTACGGTTTGATGCGTTTCAAGCGCGTCGAAGTCTAATGTCGTAGTTAATGCACCGTCTGCAAAGGTTGTGATCGTTGTTAAAAACGCACAATTGACTCTCACATCGGTAATTTTTAAGATCCCGGGCGAATCGGAATAGAATGTGATCGGTACATTATAGCTTCCATCAGGCTCAGGTAAACTGTCAGGGTTACGGATATATTTATTCAGCAGTTTTACAAAATCGGGGGTGACAACATTACCTTCTATTACACCAAGCTTACGCCAGCCGCTCGCTTGCGCACCAACATCATAACCCAGGTTGGTGATCTGGCCGCCGATCGAGGTCCATTCGATCGTGCGTTGAAATAGCTTGAAAAGCTCGTCGGTCTCCAAGATCTGTGAGGATTCCGTGAAGCCAATATAGGCGTACTTGCTGCGCATCCCGATGATCAATATACCTTGACTGCCAATACCGGTATCAATAATAACTTTCGAGTTTTCAGGTATACATTCCAAGGCACTGACAAAAATATGATTATTATTTTTCAATAGATCTCGTGCACTACGACCCATGGTCTGAACGGTATGAGGGTCACGTTCAAAGCGTAGAAGGTCAGTGGTTATAGGTTCCGTTATATAATGATTATCATCCGCCACCCGTGCCGAATTTAGGCCGGCCTCCATCGTGTTTATTGTACCCAGGCCTAATTCAATTGCAAGTGCGGGATTCATTGTGATTATTGGTATTCCTGAACTGATCAGGTTCGATAGATCAAGCTCCAAGGGACCATTTGGAATGATAACCAGCTCGAATTCGCGCTTATAGTAACCTGGATTTGCACTAACCATAGTCCCAGGATCAATCGGTATTACTGCATATCGATCCGGCTTAGCCTCGTCCAACCCTGAAGTATAACTAGATAGATCCCCGTCTGAACATATCTCCATACCCCATCCAGATTTATTTGTATAACTTCCATAAGGTGTAGCTTCCAGATGCTCCTCTAACATATTGAATTCGTTTAATGAACAATTTTTTACTATCCCGATTCTTGTTACTCGTTTATCTACTAACGGATGCGTTTCAAGCTCTAACCTCGCACTTTTGACAATTGCGGATTTTGGGATATTTAGATTGACCGTTCGCTCGCCATTAGATGTAAAGGTCAAGCTTTTTTCGCGCGCTCCATCTGCAAAAGTATTGATTCGCATGACTTTGACTCTCCCCCCCATTTGGTATGGACTACCATATGGTTTTTGTAGAATATTTAATTTTTGTCTGTTTACTAAAATGTGGCAAGTGGCAAGATTATTATATGACTACCATAGTGGATTAGAGATTGGAGTTTCAATGGTAAAGGCGATAGGCGATAGGCGATAGGCGGAAGTTCTTTGCCGACAATCGGGAACTGCGGCAACTTACTTTGTCAAGTTGCCTCGCATTGTAAATTCCTTCGGAATTCCCAAAGCACGGGAGCCTGAGTATTAGATACCTCAGACGGGAGCCCGGGAGCCCGAACAGGATTCCAAATTTCCAACCTCCAATTTGTAATTAAAAATTAGACATAGGTTCGAGTTCCCGCGTTCCCGCGCTCCCGTTGCTCCCGATATAAGTTATCATATGCCGCCTTTCGTCTCTCGCCTTTCCATATGCTGCCTCTAACTTTAAAAATTCCAAAGAAATTTTTAAAGTGAGGTAATTTTCGTAGAAAATTACCGCAGGAGGCGATATAACCTCATCCGTCTCCAATCTCCAATCTGCTTTTGTCAATCACCTAACTATCCAATCGAAAAATTTATCACAACATTTCCCATTCCATAGCCATCCAGGTGATCGCGATGAATGCTCGAGCACATATCGTATTCTCGGGACGGGTCCAAGGCGTGTTTTTCCGCGCGAATACCCAGCGCCAAGCAGTCGAACTGGGCGTGAGGGGATGGGTGAAAAATTTGCCGGATAGAGCCGTCGAGGCTGTTTTCGAAGGCCCTAAACCCAAAGTTAAGCAATTGATCGAGTGGTGCCGCCACCATCAACCTATGGCTAGAGTTACTAATGCTGAAGTAACCTGGGAAGATTATTCCGGTGAGTTCAAGAGTTTTGAGATCGTTTATTAAGCTTATTTCTTACGCCTTTTCGGCTTTATATCCCAATCTTCAACTACATTCTCATCGATCCAATCTCGAAGTACACCTTGGAGCTTCGCCTTCTTCTCGGTATCAAAATCCTTTGAATCCTTGAGACGTGATAACCATCTCTGCATACCAGTGAATTCTTCCTGAGTAATGATCTTGTCTGAGATAACTTCACGAATACTGTCTTCGACCTTCGGTGGGAGCTTACCTAATTTACGTTCTAATTCCTTTTCACGAAGCTCCATGTATTTGTCATCATATATTTCTTTTAACATTGTCAATTGTATGCTGGTTAAGTGCTCTTTCTCCATATCGGCCTTTACACCTTGATTGGCAGCGTTTAGCTCCTTGACGGATTTACAACTCTCGATACGATATTTATGCTTATTGTATAACCGTTTCTTACGTGTGAATGCGAATGTACCTATGAACACCGCGCCGATGGCCATCATTATACCCATAACTAATTCTCCGATCTCGAATTCCACGCCCGCGATCCTAATTAAGTTCGGGTCGCTTTGGACCCGCCTATCGAGCGGCGCGTAGTCATCATAATCAGGCATACCGTCATTGTCATCATCCATATCCGCATTATCTGCGATACCATCACCGTCAGTATCGACCGGCATATCATTTTTATCATAAGGATCAGACCCTGCAGCCTCTTCAACGGTATTTGACCAGCCGTCATTATCAATGTCAGAATCCGAATTGTCACCGATCCCGTCGCCATCTGTATCGGTCCATTCGTTTGGGTTGGTCGGGAAATCATCGGCGCTGTCATTATATCCGTCGTCATCGTCATCGTCATCTGCATTATTACCAATTCCATCGTTATCGGTGTCAAACCATTCACTTGAATATGACGGGAAGGCATCATTTGTATTTGCATAGCCGTCGCCATCGATATCGGAATCGGTATTATCGCCGATACCATCACCATCTAGATCCTTCCATTCATTCGGGTTGAGTGGAAGCTCATCGTCATCATCATTGAAGCCATCATTATCATCATCGGGGTCTGCATTATTGCCAAGCCCGTCATCATCCGCATCCAACCATTCTTCGGGGTCATACGGGAAATCATCCTGAATATCTGGTACACCGTCATTATCGTCATCCGAATCGGCATTGTCGCCGATACCGTCATTATCAAAATCAGAATATTCTGCAGGGTTGGTTGGAAATGCATCGTTTTCATTATCCACACCGTCATTATCATTATCGGTGTCTGTGTTGTCTCCGGTGCCATCATTGTCTGTATCCTGCCATTCATAGGGATCATAGGGGAACTTATCCTGGAGGTCGGAGACACCATCATTATCATCATCGGTATCGGTATTATCTCCGACTCCATCACCGTCGAAATCTTCCCATTCGTTAGGGTTCGTTGGAAATTCATCGATATCATTATTATAACCATCTCCATCTTTATCAGTATCGGTGTTATCACCTGTTTTATCACCATCTATATCTGACCACTCTGTTGGATCATCCGGAAATTCGTCTTGTAAGTCGGGGACACCATCATTATCATCATCAGGATCAGAATTATCGCCGATCCCATCGCCATCTCCATCCAAATATTCTGCAGAATTCGTTGGGAACGCGTCATTATCGTCAGGTACACCATCATTATCGTCGTCGTCATCTTCTATCAATCCAGTTGGATTTGCTACATCCTCATCAAGTTCGTCAGGTTTGCCATCACCGTCTGTATCTTGCCAACCAGCTGGGTTATCCGGAAAATCATCATTCGGATTTATATAGCCATCACCATCAATATCCGTATCTGAATTGTCGCCGATTCCGTCATTATCCAGGTCTGAATATTCGGCAGAATTTGTTGGGAATGCGTCATTGGCATCCGGCACCCCATCATTATCATCATCATCGTCTTCTACCAATTCAGTTGGGTTCTCAGCATCTGTATCAAGTTCATCAGGTTTGCCATCGCTGTCTGTATCCTGCCAGCCAGCCGGATTATTTGGAAATTCATCATTGGAATTTATATAGCCATCACCATCAACATCAGTATCCGAGTTATCGCCAACCCCATCACCGTCAAGATCATCCCATTCATCCGGATCAGTTGGAAATGCATCGTCATCATTAAGATGGCCATCGCCATCAATATCTTCGTCCGAATTATCGCCCTTACCATCACTATCTGTATCTTGCCATTCAGTGGGATCCAATGGAAAATCATCCTGGGTGTCTAAAACACCATCATTATCATCATCATAATCCTTATCATCCGAGAGCCCGTCACCATCGGAATCGACGAAATTCACTTTGATCTGATATTTCGGAGAATATATCGGGCCATTTCCAGCTACATCCTTGGCAGACCACTGAAGGTAATTATTAACACCATGTACAAATTCAATTGTTACGGAAACGGTCAAGGATTGACTATTAGGCTGAGACACTGTGCTGTTCCAGGCTGTGAACTGCGGATCTAAATTGCCATTTGTGGAATATCTAAACTGGATCGAGCTCCCGTCAACGCTACTGCCTGTATCTTGGATCGTTATATAACAAGTAACTTCAAGATATTCATTTACAGTATTCGAGGTGGGGACTGGATTAGTAAATGTTAAGGGTGTCGAATCTACTTTTATTTGATATGGCGATGAGACGGTATGGCTACCTTTTGATACATTTTCGATCGCACGCCATTGTACATAGTTATCAGTGCCATCAGCAAGAGTTAGATACGCTTCGCAAAATAATGTGGTGGAATCTATGATCGTATAGTTATCTATGGTTTGCCAGCTACCGAACCCTAAAACACCGGTTGTGGAATATCTATATTGCAATGATTGGGGATTTAAATAGTCTAGGTGGTTGGGGTCTGTATCAATAGTAATGACAATTGAAGAATTCACCTGGGTCGTAGCCTGCCATTCCTCAGAGGTTGGTGAGGGTGATGTGAATTGAATGGGTGTCGAATCCACTTTTAACTGCTGCCAATTCGCGACTGTGAAGCCATTTCCAGCGACGTCCTTCGCACGCCATTTAATATAATTATAAATTCCATCGGGAAAATTGACAGTGGCTGGAAAAGTTAAACTTTCGCCACTGGCTTGGGATACGGCCTTCGTCCAATTTGGCGATTCAGAGTCAGGATTAGGATTATCTTTCACTACCCAAAATTCTGCCGAGGTACCATCAACACCACTCCCACCAATATCCTCAATAGAAATATAACAATCAACTTCATTTGAAGCTTGCCAGTCTTCAGTTCCGGGTAATGGATTTGAAAATGTGATCGGTATGATATCAACTTGTATAGGGTAGGGTAAGGATTCCGTATAATCATCGGACACATTTTCAATTGCGCGCCATTGTATGTAATTATCGGTACCATCGATAAGATTTAGCGACGCGTTACAAATGAGCGTTGTAGAGTCCACGACCCAATACTCGCTAACATCGGTCCACATACCAAATCCCAGAAGGCCAGAGATCGAATATCGATATTGTAAGGATTCTTTGTTTGAATAGTCGAGGTGGTTGGGATCGGTATCGATCGTCACGAAAATTGTGGCTTTAACGATCGAGGTGGTTTGCCATTCATCTGGTTCTGGTGTTGGGTTGGAAAAATATATTTCGGTTGAGTCCACTTTAACCTGATACCAATTTGAGTACGTGAAGCCGTTCCTTGCAACATCTTTTGCGCACCATTTAATATAATTATATACGCCATCGGGGAACATAACATCCGCTGAAAATGTAACGCTTTCACCATTAATTTGCGAAACGGCTTTGGTCCAATTTGGCGATTCCGAATCAGGGTTGGGATTGTCCTTCACGATCCAATAATATACAGACGTGCCATCGACACCACTTCCGCCTATGTCCTCAATTGTGATATAACAAGTAACCTCGTTTGAGGCTTGCCAATCTTCGCTGCTCGGTAATGGATCTGTGAATGTGATCGGTATGGTATCCACCTTGATTTGATACGAAGCAGAAATTGTATAATCCTCAGAGACGTTTTCGATCGCACGCCATTGTACATAATTATCTGTGCCATCCGCGAGTGGTAAAGTTGCGGCACATTTAAGTGTATCTGGGTCTATTATTTTATATGTTGCAACATTGTTCCAAATACCATAATTCGTAACACCACTAGTTGAGAACCTATATTGTAACGATTGGGGATTGGAATAATCCAAGTGGTTTGAATTGGTATCAATTGTAACAATAATTTCTGCGTTTACTGAAGTGGTCTTTTTCCAAGTATCTGAAGTTGGTATGGGATTCGAGAACTGAATGCCGGTAGAATCCACTTTGAGCTGGTTCCACCCGGATTCGGTAAAACCGTTACTGGCAACGTCCTTGGCGCGCCATTTGACGTAATTATATACACCATCCGGTAATTCAACGATAGCATCAAAAGTCACGCTTTCGGCACTGATCTGGGTGACGGCTTTGGTCCAATTTGGCGATTCTGAATCTGGGTTTGGATTATTCTTGACCACCCAATATTCCACCGAGGTTCCATCAACACCGCTTCCGTCGATGTCTTCGATCGTAATATAACTAACAACCTCACTTGAAGATTGCCAATTATCCGATGTTGGTAGTGGATTAGTAAATGTAACCTCTGTTGTATCAATTTGGATCTGATAATCCGGAGAAGGTGTATAGCCATTTGTCGCTTTGTCAAGAGCCTGATATTGCACATAATTATTTGTGCCTTCCAAGAACAATAGATTTGAAGTATTAACATGTACACCGATATTTTGTCCATCTTCGATCTGATAGAGGTCATTTACATCCGTCCAGAGCCCATATTCAAATACACCCGAGGTAGAATATCTGTATTGGATATTCGAAGAATTTACACCGCTGCCATTAATGCCGCTATCAAATATATTTACCGAACACTTGAAGCTTGCATTGGTCATCCATTGCCCTTCCTCAGGATCTGGTGATTTATAGGTGGTTGGCTGGGTATCTAACTTAATAACATATTCTGCTGATTTTACAAGATGGCCAACTTTATCCTCGGCCGACCAAACGATCTTATTCAAACCTTCATGTAAGTACGCTATAGTTGAGGGTACCAATACATTCCCATCAGTGTTTTCACCTGCACTGACCCATTCGCCATAACCATTGCCGGTATCTAATTTATATTTTATACTCGGCGCGTCCAATCCAGACCAATCATCGTTGACCTGAACACTTAACGTTTGAGATTGCGAGTTGACCCAGCTATCATTGGGCGGGTTCTCGTTCTGGAAATAGGGGTTGGTCACATCAATTAAGATCTGATATGGGTCCGATTCAGTATATCCATTTCCCACCACATCTTTTACACGCCATTTCATGAAATTTTCAGTGCCTTCGTCAAATAATAGATTGGAAACCGTAACTTCGATCTCCTGGGCATCTTGGGGCACCGGGCTATAAGTGATCCAGCCGGTATAACCGGGACTTAAATGGGTTTTATAACTGTATTCGATCATATTTCCATCGACACCACTGCCTTCAATATCAGAAATTACCACAGAGGGCGAGACCGTCGTAGAATCTAGCCAAGTATCACTTGATGGTTGGGGATCCGAAAATACTACCTCCGTTTTATCTTGTTCAATACCCAGTTCATATATCCTAACCCCGATATCTGTAGAACCAAAAAATAGCTCTTTGGTACCATCCGTATTAAAATCGAATGCTGTGAATTGTTCAAAATAATCATTGTTTGAGTTCTGATAGACGCCTTTCTGCCAAACATTATCGCCTTTATTTGTCCAAACCGTAAAGCCGCCAGTAAATGATGGATGTAATTGGATAATATCTTCTAAGCCGTCGAAATTCAGATCCATGAAAATATTCTTTTGACAGGTCTGTGAGAAATCTATTATTAGGTCCCAACCTAATGAAGATGCATTCCAAGAATAAATTTCCATATCGACCAATATCTCTACAATTCTATCATTATTAATGTCGCCGTAATCGATGCTTTTTATTGTTCCTGTGGGAAGACCTGTCGAGTTCTCATCCCAATTTAGGGTTGAACTATTATATATATAGATTTTCGCACCATAATCAGAATAACCGTAGGAAATAATGTCTAAATAAGGGTCATCATTGATAAAAGCGAAATCAGCGTTAGTAATCATATCATTAGACGTGGTAATATTTTCTTTTTCCCAAACCCCACTATTATTCTCAATTATCCATAATGAATAAGAATTAGGCGGCAGTGGCAGATGATCGGTTTTGCCGGGTGCCACGACATCAAGATCGCCGTCGAGATCGAAATCGCCTACATCAACCGAATATGCACGACCGCCTCTATTATTCACTTTTGGAACTGTATAGATCGTCTCCTCGGCATCAGGAAACGTACCATCGCCAGCATTTCTAGTAATTAGAACATTATTATACCAGTTTTGAGAGCTATAAACGATATCCAGATCCCCATCATTGTCAATATCAACTAAATGGCCATCCTGAATACCTCCGACAGTACTACTTGACGCGCTATAAAAATTCCAGGTACCATCGCCGTTATTAAAATAAACCACTACATTATTTGCAACAACGCCTTTATCTCTCAAGGTCATTAGATCCAATAATCCATCATTATTAACATCACCATGATCAAGCGAGAACTCTTCACCAAGCGGCAAATTGCTGGAAAGCTTGTTAAAATTCTTAACAAATAATTTTTCAAGCCCAATAGTATCATAGATGCCATCCGTATCGACGATCTCGAGTACGCCATCATTATCAATATCTACCACACAATTAGCATCTGAGCCGGATGATAAACCCTTATTTAGCTGTGCCCAGTTATAATTGGCATCACCTAGAAATACATCAGCCCCCCCATCACCAGATGCGATAATATCGGGTTTGCCATCAAAATTAATGTCATTAATACTAAAATCTACGTAATTCCCAAAATACGGTAAATTACCAAGTATCTCGTTCCAGGCTGAGCCGTTATAATATAAAGTTAAAATATTTCTATCATTTGAGGAATAAACCCCAAAAACTACATCTTGGTAACCGTCCAAATTTAGATCCGCGGTGGATGTGGATACAAGATACCCCCAATAGATGCTGCTTGCCGAAGGAGCTTGAAATTCCGTTTCGGTCCAGCTTAAACCTGAGCCGTTGTTATTAGTAACTACATAGAACCTGCCGTAGGTACCGCCACCGACTATTATATCCATATCGCCATCATTATCATAATCACAAGAATCCATCGAATTCCAGCTTAGAAGATTTAAAGAATCGATCAACTTCGCCTGGGTCCATGTTCCTATAGGATTTTGGAGATAGATAACAATTTTCTTATCTGGTGCTGCGGAACCACCTCCAACATATGCAGTGTCCAGAATTCCATCGTTATTGAAATCTTCCAAGGCAAGGCTATGAGAATATATTGCATTAATAAAACCTAAATTTTGTTGTAAAGTCCAAGAGATGCCATTATGGTTCAAATACACAACTGGGACATCACCGATGTTACTGTAGTTCATTACAATAATATCAGGCCATCCATCGAGGTTGATATCGCCGATCTCTAATCCATACACATCAGGATTCGAATTCTGTTGGAATGGCAACCCGGTATTCATTGACGTCCAAGTACCATCCGGATTTTGGGTTGATACATAAAGCCCTCTGATCGAGCCATCCGCAATATCCATCAAGCCATCGTTATTGAAATCCGCACATTCGATCGATCTGGAATAAGCATAACTCCGATCGTTTGACATTTCATCCCAATAAATATCGGATAGGTCCAGATCAATTGCTCGAGTTGAGGCGGTTGACCCAGAAGCCAGTGCCTCATTATCGTCTAGATCTGTGGTTTCACTATCAAAGTTCTCATTTTCAAAATAAACATCATTCGTTGTTTCATTCACAATTGCTGCAAGTCCACTAAAAAAGAACATACCTACTATTATCACAATATAGATTCTATTTAACATATTACTAAGCCCCCTGCTTGATTAAATTTGAGTTATAGAGATAGTTGTATTTATTATATTAATTTATTTATCTACCGTTATAAAAATATATTACATTACTAAATCTTTACTAATAATATTATCAAAAGCAAATAAAAGGCCGGTACTTCGTCGAATTTGGCAATTAAGTTTCAACAATCGGGAGCACGGGAGCGATGATTCAACCACCCCCACCCCAATTTTTAACGCGAAAGCACGATAACAGCGAAACAATAAACCGCTGAATGCGCTGAACTCGCTGAAGAACCAATTGAGAGGGTGTAGCGGGTCGGGTGTAGGGTGTAGTGAAATGTCCCGACACCTAACACGCTCTCAAATTTTATTATAGTTCAGCGTTTTCAGCGTACTCAGTGGTTAAAGATTTTGATACTAATTAGTTTCGTGTCCTTCGTGTTAAATTATGGGGGGCAGGGCGATTCTGCAACATATTCGAATCCCGGTTCCCGAATACTGAGTCCCGATTTATGTCATTCCGATATCATCCACATTATGATAAAACCAAAAAACCATAATCTATATAGGTAGCCAAGTCTATTTATTGCCATAATAAATTTTATGTAATATCGACAATTTTCGGAGGGAAATATTGTTAAATTCTACTACGACCCAGTCACCGTTAGTAGGGCGCACATCCGAATTATCGACCTTAAAACAGGCTTTGGAAATGGCCAATAATGGCGAAGGGAGCTTGATCTTTATTGAAGGCGAAGTTGGGATCGGAAAAACTAGATTGATCGACGAGCTTCGTCACTATGCATCAACCATTAATATTAATTGTATTACCGGCAGATGTGTGGGCCGCGAAGGTGCAGACCCCTACCTGCCTTTTATCGATGCACTTAGAGATTGGTTCGATATGAAAAAGTCATATGGTGCATATACACGAATTGACCGTCGCCACAATTTTGAGCAGAAACTTCACCAAGCCTCACCTGACCTGATGGATAAGATCCCGATCATTGGCAATTTCTTATCGGCAGATGTGAGCTCTTATGGCGGCTATTTGATCAAGGAAGGTAAAACTAAAAAGAGTTTCGAAATATTCTCGGACCTGATCCGGCGTGGATATCCCGGGTTATGTATAACACGAATGCCACAGGATAAAGTTAAATCTAGTTATGCCGGGCTCGATAGTTTAAATATATATTGGCTGACCCAGAAAGCCGGTGAATTATGCGTGCCGCCATCACCGACAATTCTGACGCATTTAATTACTCAATTTGTCAAGAAAAATAAGAATTCCGTTGCGATGCTGGACGGATTGGAATATATACTCGATTATAATGAGTTCAATAAGATCCTTAAGTTCTTGAATGAGCTCAACGATTCTGTCATACTCCAAAAATCTATTATTATCTTGCCGATCAACCCCGAGGCCTATGAACCTAAAGAACTGGCAAAATTGGAAAAGGATATGGTACCCGTTGAGCTAGAGGATGCACGCAATAAAATTTTTGAAGTTAATATTTTAAAAGAATCAGGCATGAATCCGGATGCTGAATTTACTAATGGCAAGACTCGAATGTTTGAAACCTTATCACAATTAATAATCAGTATCTCCAGCGAAAAGCCATTACTATTAGTCCTAGATGACCTCCACTGGGCCGATGCATGCACCATCGAGCTGCTGCATTATCTTGCACGCACAATTATAAATTATCCGATAATTATTTGTTGCGCTTACCGTCCTGAAGATCTCACATTGACCCCAGAACCACCGCCATTGGTCACCACAATGAAACAGATGAGTCGTGAAGGGCTCTTTAATACTATCAAGCTCACCAGATTCACATCCGCGGAAACCTTGGAAATGATCCAAACTGTATTAAAAGTTAAGAATGTACCACAGCATTTCTTAGAGCTATTATATCAGGATACCGAAGGCAACCCTTTTTTCATTGAAGAGGTAATTAATTCGATGATAAATGAACAGGTAATAAACATAAAAGACCAAGACTTGGAGACCCCGCCCGAACTTTCAAAGCTCCCGGTACCAAAAACAATAAAAGATGCCATAACTCAAACAATAGATCGATTATCAAAGGACGCCCAAAATGTTCTCGAATATGCAGCAGTAATTGGCCTGGAATTTAAATATGAGACGCTATTTAATTCGGTCAATATAGAGGAAGAGCTCTTTGTTCAGGCATTGGAAGACCTACTCACAGCCAAGCTTATAACCGAAGATGCATCGCGTGCGGAATCCAGTTATAAATTTACGAGTAGTAAAACCCAGGAAGTTGTATATGGTGGTTTGAGCGAAGGTAAACGACGATTAATGCACACCAAAGTTGGAAAGACCATTGAGGACCAAAATAGCGTGCATCGTCAGGATATAATATTTGATTTAGCTCATCATTACATAAGAAGCAACGACCCGGACCAGGCATTAAGGTATTCGATAACCGCCGGCGATAAAGCCATGGGAGCTTATGCACCTAAAGATGCCTTGTATTTTTACACGCACTCCCTGGAACTTGTTGACAAACTTTTAATGGATTCACTACCGGAAGAGCAAGATGCCCGAAAGATCATAAAAACCAATATGACCGCTAAACTTGGCAGTACATGTTATATCCTTGGTGAATGGGACAAAGGTATAGAGTATTATAATCAATTAATAAAACTTAGCACTGAACTTGGTGATAATGAGCTATTGTTAGTTGCATATCAGAATTTAGGATTGATATTTCTTAATCGAAATGATTGGGATGAAGCTTTAAAAAATCTAGAGCAGGGAATAACAATTAGTAAAGAACTTGATAATAAACAAGGATTAGCAGAAATCTATTATCAATTAGGGTCACTAAATGAGAATAAAGGCGAACTCAAAATTGCAAAAAAATATTTTGGAGAATCAATGAGCATTGCAATAGATACCGGTTCAAGTTTAATAATTGCAAATTCATATCTGGGTATCGGCCGGGTTTTTGCGCAGCAGGGTGAATACGACGATTCAATAAGATCAATGAAAAATTCCATTGAGATCTTAGAAAACATTGGAGATCTGAACGAACTGGCGAAGGCCTACATTAATTTAGGTACGACGTACTTTTATGGTGAAGATCTTGACGAATCAATTGAATTTTATGATAAGGGTTTGGAGCTATCAAATAAAATATGTAATTTAAGATTAAAAGGTTATTGTCTTTCTAATCTTAGTGGTTCATATATCAAGAAAAATGATCTCGAAAATGCGATAACATATTTAGATAAGGCTATGGAGATCTTCACCAAACTTGATGAAAAACAGATGATCTCTGATATCTATACTCATTACGGTAATATATACAAATTACAAAAGGATTGGTCTAGCTCAATAGAGAATTTCAATAAAAGTATAGATATTATTAAGGGTTTAGATATCCCCTACCAATTCGGCGAGACCCTTTTTCAATTCGGGATAATGTATAAATTAAAAGACTCGCCAGATGAAGCACGAGCACAATTAAATGACGCGTTAAAAATCTTCAGAGATCTGAATAATCAGGATATGATAAAAAAAATAGAAAAAGAGTTAGAAGATATTTAGGATTGTATCTATCTTCTGACTCATAGGAAAATTACGCCACCGCCCCTAGGCCAACCATTAAGCGGCAAAATAACTTCGTCGCGGTCGGTCAATATAACGGGCATAGTGGCTATATCTTCTGTGGGTTTATTATTTTCATGTACAACAATTAGACCTGTCGGATGGTCGGATCGTTTTACGGTATATTCATCGCCCGAAGTTACGGCAGTCTCTGTTACGTTTATTAAAGGAACATTGGGTACCGTTAATGTGAACGGTGCCGCAGTTTCGATCGTACAGTTACAATCTTCCCAAGGGTTATCCGGTCTAATGTTTACATTATATTCCCCCATTAGAAATCACCTCGAAACCACAACGCTGTAAGGGAATAAAAAAGTATCGGCTAATTTCTTCAAAAATTTGATGTTTTTGGGTAAGTTTAAACAAAATAAGTAAAATCATTTAATTGTTTGGTAAATTAGTAAGGGTTATATTGCCAAACCTGAAGGAATGATCTATGCGATCTTCTGCACTGCAAAAGGTCCTGTAACTTCAAACTTGCGCTCGCTATGTTTGTATTCCACCCAATCCCGAGATAGTGTTTCACCAAGACCTTTGACCCTTAGAAACGTTCGGCCGCCTTCGGTTTTAAATTCGATCACACCGTCCATCAGCTCTTGAATAGCAGTGATCTCAGTGGGCGGATGTACACCCTCGGAGAGGTCGACAGCAACGATCGCGTTAATTTTTTTAGCACGCGTTAGAAATATTTGCAAAAAATTCAAAGTTTTATCCAGCCCGAATTTTCGAAGTATTGGTGTTAGAGAGTTGAACATAATGCGATAATAGAAGTACTTTTTTCCAAAAGCATCAATTGTTTTTACAAGACCTTTGATTAAATCAGTTATGTTCTTTGAACCATCAACATAGGTTGCATAGGGGTTACCGCCTTTGAGTTTGACGGTCATTGTGTAGGCATCGATATATTTCAAGATCCCTTTTTTCTCAAAGCTCGTAAAATTAGGCATCAATGGCTGCAATTTGCGCCGCACGTCAGAACTTGTATACTCGTTTGTAAGAATAATTCCAGGTGCACCTTGGTTCAAACCGGCTAGAATTAATTTATTTTCAAGTATTTCCTTACCTGAAAAATGGTCACCATACAATAGAATTGCAGATTTTAAAGGGTATCCCCCCTTAAGAAGCTCATCTAATCGCGACACACCAGTTGTGACCTTGCGACCCTTGTTTTGAGATGGTTTGCCTTTGGGCTTAGCGGCAACATGCGCGCCGGTCTTCTTACCACCTGCTTTCGTTCTCGAGCCTTTACATTGTTGCTTACTCACCATAGATTTCTTCAACGTGCTTTTAACCGAACCTGAAGGCTTAGGTCTATTAGGTAATGGTCTTCTCTGAATCTTAACCATTTTAAAATCCCCTGTAATGTTATTCTCCCATCCAGAAATTGATATAATTTTTTAGTTATAAATATGTATCGATTTTAATTACAAAAATATTTTACCCTCTGAATGTCTTCGAACGGCGGGTAATATCCAATGCATTAAACCTTCACTAAGATTTTCACAAGATTCTAATGAATTTGATGGGTTGAAATTTTGCGACTCACCAGGAGGCTTCTCCGAAGCGGCG
>CBDVCJ010000017.1:0-24250 GCA_965372445.1 uncultured Thermoplasmata archaeon
CTGACATCGCTACCAGATTTATGGCTTAACATTGTAAGGTTTTGGCCTACAGTATCATTAAGTTCGTCTCTAGTTGATAGTTTTAGGGTTACTATAGGGGCTGCTTCAGAATCGCTGCCGCTTAGGCTGGTCACCCATACATACAAAACACCTGCGAGCACCACAGTAATTGCTACCATTAAAATGACAGCAATAACTGGTGACACCGCTTTATCATCCTTGCGGATGCGTTCTCTCTTCATGGTTTTGTCCTCCGTATGTCCCCGTTAGGAAACATACTATACTACTTATGAATACATATCTATATATAGTTTTCGAAATGGTTTAAATACTACGTGCCAAGCTAACATGTGACTATGTTAATTAAACTAATATTTGAGAAGTATAAAAATTTTCAAATACGAAAAAAAAAAGTGATATTATATATATTATACCCATTTTAAACCAAATTCACCTTGCTATCAAATATGGTTGATTTCGAGGGTCTATGTATAATTTTCAAATAGAAATCATTAAATGGATCCCAGTTTCCTAATCCTTCTTTAAAGTAGATCCTTTCAAGAACTTCAAATTGAGTATCCTTGCCAATATTCGTTCCTTTAGTCATTATCACTTTTAAGGTTGGTTCCTCTACCTCAAAATTAATTATACTAAAGGTTTCACCATCATTGGAGATCAATATTCTCATATCAACCCAGTTGATTTTGTCACCTGATCTATGGCTTAACATTGTAAGGTTTTGGCCTACAGTCGAATTTAGTTCGTCCATATTTTCAAGGTTAAAATATGATGTCGGTGTTCTTTCACTACCTAGATCTGTTAGGCTGGTTACCCAAACATATAAAACCCCCGCGAGCACGACCGTGATCGCCACCATTAAAATGACGGCAATAACCGGCGATACCGCATTTTCATCCTTACGGTTGTTCGCTCTCTTCATAGTTTGGTCCTCCACATTATCCCGAAAGAACATATTGAAATATGTATCAATCCACAGGTATTTAAAAGTTTTTAGAGGTTCAAAAAATATAAAAATAAATTAATTTTTCATTATTAAATTGTAAAAACATCAATATAAATTTGGATTTTTATTATTTACAAAATTTCTTGTTAAGACATATTAATTGGATAACTATGTTATCAGTACTCATAGGGTTCGTCATTAACACCTTAGTGTCTCTGCTGACCCTCTTTTCATCATCTAACATTATTTTTAACTTATCAATGATAGTACTAACCCATAATAAATTTTGCCTAATTGGATTAGAGATTAGAGATTGGAGACGGGAGGGGATATTGATACTTACGGTAACTTGCTTCGCCAAGTTACCTCGCTTTAAAAATTCCTAGGGAATTTTTAAAGTTAGAGGCAGTCTATGGATAGGCGATATGTGATGATTAATTTCGGGAGCATCGGGAGTCTGAGTAATTGAGGCCTCGGACGGGAGTATCGGGAGTATCGAAAATTAATGGATATGGTACCCATTCTCGTTACTCCCGGTGTTAGCAACTCGAAGAGAAGCTAACACTAAAGGTAAAATGGGAACCTGTTTGATGTATAATTTATTTTACCTGCGTTATTCCCGTATTCCCGTTACTCCCGACATTAGTAACATATATCATCTTTCGCCTGTCGCCTATCGTCTATCGCCTTTCCTTGGGCAATCTCCAATCAGTGTAGCAGTCATATAACAATCTTAGAAAGAGAACTTAATTTTTTTACACTCACTAGCCATTACAATATTAGTCCTATTATAATTTAACTCGTTATTCGCCATTTTAGTGCCTTTATTATTGAAATTGAAACCTTTCGAGCGTTCACTTCTATTACTAACATTACCAGGATAGCTTTTCGGATCGGTTGGGTCCGAGCCACCTGGCGGGTTCTTGAGAACAAAGTCGAATTCTCCCTGCTCCCAAATATTTGTATAAATGTCGCCATCAATATCTTCGGTGCGGTCTTCAATACCATCATAATCGCTGTCATTATTGTAAGGATTGAATTCGCCTCTGCCCAGGTCGGCATTTTTTGGGATATATCCTTCTGTATCGAGCGGTGTTCCATTGAACAGGAATTCCCATCCATTGAAAAGACCATCGCCGTCCGCATCACCAAACCAGATCTCCTCATAGTCATTTTCGCCGTTAGTATTAGTATCTGGACGATTTGGGTCCGTGGTGCCATGGTCTATTATTCCGTCGTCATCTAAATCCAAGCCCCATGAATATTCTTCTAGATTCGTAAAATCATCGAGATATTTTTCATTATTGATATAATATTCAATGCCATCATCATCCGGATCTTCGATGCCATCATAAGGATTTAGCGGATCTGGGGTATATCTATAAGGTGGGCCCTTCCATTCACTAAATTCAATTTCCCAGCCGTCAGAAATATTATCGCCGTCAGTATCCCAATTTAGAGGATCTGTATGTTCATTACTAGAATGAAATACTAAATTGAACTCTTCGAAATTAGTGAATTTATCGTTTTCGTCAAGAATCCCATCGCCAAGACTATCATATCCATCATGATCTGGATCTTCGTCTGCATCACTCTCATTTAATGGATTCACTAACCAAACATATTCAATATCCAAGTTTGTTTTTAATGATTCTATGTAATTGGTATTGTATTCTTTATCATAACGTTCTATCAATTTTTTATCGTTAAGATCTTTGAGGGTAGCTCTACCATTAAGATATTCCCATCCATCAGGTATTCCATCTTCATCAGTATCGTAATTTTCCGGGTTGGTCCCATCTATAGGGCCATTTTCAATACAATCATATATTGAGGTATTGAAATCCTCAAAAGGATAAAAATCCGTGAAAATCTCATCGCCATCATTTAAACCATCTTTATCCGTATCAATTAACCTGGGGTTGGTTTTATAGCCATAAGTAACTGAGATTTCGTCATGATCGGATATGTTATCTAGATCTGAATCCGAATTACTTGCATTGGTATCAAATCCAAAAATACCAAAAAGCTCTTCGTTATCAAGAACTCCATCTAGATCTGTATCTATATTGCTAGCGTTTGTAAAATAAATTCCAGCATTTTCGGTATGGTAAATACCGTCATTCAACTCGCCATGCCAGCCTTTGAGTATTTCATCACCGTCTGTGAGCCCATCACCGTCTGTATCTTGATTGGTGGCGTTGGTGAAATATATCCCCGCATTATCATTAGTATAATAAATCCCGTCCACGACCTCGCCATGAAACCCGAACAGGATCTCCTGGCCATCATTTAAGCCATCACCGTCGGTATCAGGTATTCCAGGGTCGGTACCGTAATAATATTCCTTTAAATTGCTCAAGCCATCTAGGTCTAGATCGCTGCCGGGGTCCGGGTCGATTGGAAATATATCTGCACCGTCAGGTATCTCATCACCATCGGTATCAGCTATAATTGGCGAGGTGCCCTCCTGAAATTCCTGGAAATTATCCAACCCGTCATCGTCAAGATCTTCAAAACGGTCAGATAAACTGTCAAGATCAGTATCTTCATTTAATGGGTCCAAGCCAATTTTTAATCCGCCGTATTTTATCTCCCAACCATCAGGTAATTTATCGCCATCGGTATCGTAATATAATGGTCTTGTGCCAAATCTAACCTCATCGCCATCGATAAGTCCGTCCGCGTCGGTGTCTGGCACTGTCGGGTCCGTACCTAGTCGGTGCTCCTGTAAATTATTTAAACCGTCTGGCGCGAGTTCCCAAGTGGCATTTACATCTATGTCTTCTTCTGATTCAACCGCATTCAGCGGGTCAAATGCATATGGATATTCATAATAAGGTGTCGCATATTTGGCGATTGTTGTTGAAAGGTCAATACAAAGATCCCGATAATAAGCTTCCCAGCCGTCCAGCATCCCATCTGCATCGGTATCGTTATTTTTTGGATCGGTTCCGTTCTCATATTCTTCCAAGTTATTGAACCGTTCAGACTCTTCTATTTGACCATTTAGGTTCTGGTCAAATCCATCATTATCCAGATCGCCACTCGCATCCGATACATCCCGGGGGTCCAAACCATTTGATAACTCCCAACCATCATCCATTCCATCTCCATCAGAATCAGGGCTATTGGGATTAGTCCCTTCATTTAATTCATGTAGATCTTTTATACCGTCACCGTCGGTATCGGTTCTTTGCGGGTCGGTACCGATTTTATATTCCTTTTCGTTTTTTAAACCGTCCCCATCAAGATCTTTATCTGCGTCCTCAGCTTTTTTTGGATCTAGGCCATGTTCCTTTTCCCACCAGTCCGGCATACCGTCATTATCATCGTCGTCGTCATCAATGTCGGGTATACCGTCACCGTCGGTGTCCTGTTTATATGTATAGAAATAACCTAAACTTACACCAATTAATAAAAACACTATAATCAAAATTATCAATATCTTCATTCTGAACTTTTGGCGTTTATATTGCTCCATGTGCTGTTTCCAGGTTTTGCCGGTTTGGGTTGGGCGTTTTTTTACACTCTCTAATGATGTGCTTTTGTCGTGGTTATCTGCATTATCTTGACTGACGGACTTCCCCATAAGTTAGAGTAGTGTTAATGGAAATATAAATATTTGCTTTCTTCTACGAATTTGGCAATTCAATTCGAATAGTAGGGAATATCGGGAGCCCGGGAGCACGAACCTATGTCTAATTTTGAATTGCAAATTGGAGATTGGAAATTTGATATTAATAATTTTTATTTTACAATTTGAATTCCAGTTCGGGCTCCCGAACTCCCGACGAAGGCAATTATCACTCAGACTCCCGATACTCCCGTTATTTGAAAAATATATTGAATCTGAGGTGTAATACTCTAAATATACGATTCCTGAACCTTAATAATATCTTCACTAGTAAGCGCTTTTGAATATTCTTCAATAGGTCCCGCGTTGAGATCCAGAAAATGTGGCGCCCATTTATAGATCCTTAAAATCGCGCGTGCCTGGTCTTTATATCCTAAAATTATTAAAGCCGCTGCAAAAGCCTCGACTGTGCTGAGTTTGAAGGGTTTACCGTAATTAACGGGGTTTGCAGCCACTAAAAATGGAAGTGCACGTGCATGGGTCTTTTTACCCTTTTTTAAGATCTTGAACATTTCTTCAGCACGTTCCCAGGAGCAATCAAGAGCTAGTATGCCATGGCTCAGCGCTAGTTCGCGGTCTTCTTGAGATATTGCTTTTTTAGCAAACGGGTTCAATAGAATTGGGCCATACGGTAAAAGTCTGAGTTTATGCTCGGTTTTCGCAAGACCGAATTTAGATAATTTTATTGCTGAACATTTCTTAGGGTCATCTTGGTTTAAGTGATAAATATATAGTTTTATGGAGTCACCAGATTCGGTTGAACTTAACGCATCAATTTTGAAAGCATTCTCACCGAATTTATCTTTGTTCTTAAAAATTTTAGACCCCATAGTAATTCCATAATGTATATATATTTCAGGTTATTTTACTTTTTTTCTAAATTTGTTGGATTTCTGATTCAAGATTCGTGCAATTGTAGGCACAAAGGCATCAGGCACAAAGGCACAGAGTTTGTTAATTTTACAAATCATTTTTCTTTGTGCCTTTGGGGCCGAAGTCTGAAAGACGAGGCTCATCAGGTAAAATATGTAATGACTTACCAAACTCATATTTTACCTGTGTAACTTTGTGCCTATGTGCCTATCTTAGAATCAGGAAACTCAAAAATATTATATACATTTACCTATTCCCATTTATACATTGGAGTGACAAAATCATGGCAAAGTCCGACAGATTCAAAAGTCGCAAGCCGCTCAAAAGTACCTGGGAAGCTGCGATTTGTTTTGATTCACTGACGATCTCAAAGCTGCTTCGAAACGTGCTCAAGGAGCTAGAATACAAATTCACACGCGATAAAACCGAAAAACCTTTTACGAGATTGATGCTGGTTGTGCCGCTCCCTCGATTTGCATATGCGTTCCAATTTAAGATCTGTACACCATCTGAATTTATTATTAATATCTACGATACAAAACCCACCCCAAGCGGGACTCTTCATTTTATTGAAGTACGTAACATTGACGAAGGTAATATAGACGATATTAAGAAGGTTTTACAATCGCTGGCCGCTAATATGCCGCGTAAACCCTGGAAATTCTTCTGGTCTGAGCGTTTTAGATATGCAATTGCCGGACCGGAATATCTGCGAGCCAAGGGTGCATGGAATAAGATGGGTGTGGTTTAGACGAGATTTTTCGGGAATCGGCCCCCACTCCCCTCTTTCAACCGCTGAGTACGCTGAGTTCGCAGAATTTTTAAAAAGATTTTAGATTCATGATTCAAGATGAGATATCTCTAATCTATAATCTTGAATCTCCAATCCATGTGCATAATAAATAATTCTGCGCTCTCTGCGTCCTCTGCGGTTTATTATTTGACGTTAGTTATGGGGTGGGGGGCAGTCGAATCCCGCGTCCCGTGGTACGAATCCCGAAAAAAGGTATGGCTACTTCTTAATCAACTGGGATAGATATTTTTCGGGAATTTTTGTACCCATGCTCTCTTTTTTATTTTTTATTTCTTTGATTTTTCTTCTGCTTTTTAAGATACATAAATAACATCACAATGAAAATGATTATAAAAACAATCCCAATCAAGGAACTTAATATAATTGTATAATCTATCTCTTCCTTCTGCCATCTCTCTCGGTCATAAGGGTAATCGTCACTCTCATTTGGTACACCATCACCATCAATATCCGGATCTATTGAATTCGGTATGAAATCCGTATCAAAATCTGATGGGACGGAATTAGGATCTAATGTATCGGTGCCTTCCATTTGTTCAATAGTATCATTATACCCATCATTATCATCATCGTGATCAAAAAAATCAATAATGCCATCTCTATCCGTGTCAGTTGTACCTCCGTCCATTATCCAAATATCTCCCTCCATTATGTATGTAACTTTTCTACCATCAGGACTAAATGATGGATGTTCTATAGGTTTGTCTTCATCAAGAATGAGGATTTGATTTGCACCATTTATACCCATTAACCAAAGATTTCCATCTTTAATATAAGCAATTTTATCTTGAATTGGATAAAAATTTGCATCTGAGATATTATTTAAATTGGCATGTAAAGTTGTTATGTTGTTAGTATCTATATCAATTATATTTATTTCATCCCACCATGGCTCTAATGATAATACTTTTTCTCCATTTGAACTTAGTCCTATATAACAAAAAGGACTGACACAATTTAAATAGGTTTTATTGACAAGATCATCCATATCAACAATATAAATAAAATAATCTTCTCCAGAGCCACTCCCACTAGCTATTTCTACAAAAATCATTCGTCGTCCATCTAGTGCGATTCTTGGCCTCCATCCTTCCCGAAGAAATGTTTTATTTGAACCATCGATATCTATTTTCCATATGCCTTCTTTATTCGAAAATATTATTTTATTACTACCGGGAAAAAAGATAGCACTGGATATTCTAGAACTATCATTGTATATTTGTTTATGATAATTACTATTTATATCCATAAACCATATACGATAATCCTTATGTTCACCAGAAATAAAAATAATTATATTACCATCTGGGTTAAAAGCAGGTTGAAAATATTCATAATCATCATTTGTAATTTGAATTTTTTCACTATTTACGCCTTCAATAAAGGAAAATAGAGTATATATGACGATAAAAAAGCAAATAATAATTTTCAGATATTTCATGGTTTTAACCTCAATTATTCCCGAACAGCATATACCCAGATATTTGAACCAGAAGGATTATTATGCCGAACATAATATTTATTTGTATTGTCTCAATACCATAAAGCACCAAATACGATATTTTCGTAATCTTCCCAATTAACCCAACTACCTAGACCACTTTCTGTGTCCATACTCTTTTTTTCCTTTTTTAGGTTAAAAGTTAGGGATCGATGCTTGGGATTATGAGTTCGAAATAAAAGTTTAGAAGTTAAGAAGAATGTAAGCGTAGAAGCTCCATTCCCCATTCCCGACAATATAGCCTAAAAAATTAGGGATAACCTTTAATAATGGTAAAGTGTTGAGGCAAAGCATAACTTAGTATCAATGGTGATATATTGGGTAATATACGGCCAACCTACATCAAACGAGTCGCAATAGAACTGATCAAGACCTATCCGGATCAATTTACAAAGGATTATCAACACAACAAGAAAAAAGTTGGTGAACTTACCGATGTCAGTTCAGATACAATGAGAAATAGGATCGCTGGCTATTTGACAAGATATATAGTTCAACATCCACCGGAATGAATTTTTTTTAAATTATGATAAATTCCTCTTTTTTTTGAATGAGTTATTATTTTGGAGAAGTGATAAGAGGTAAGAGTTGGATTCAAGATTGTTATTTATGGAAAGGGAAGTTAGATGTTAGAAGATAGAAGCTAGAAATTTAACTCTAACTTCTGACTTCCAACTTCTAGTGTGGGGGTGAACGAAGTTCAAGCACACACCTGCGGCAATTTACTAATATAAATTGCCTCGCATTTCAGAATCCTTCGGTTTCTGAAAAGCTAGGGTTATTTTCGCAGAAAATGACCCTCGTCTTCCTATTTAATGATCATCCAAAATCTCAAATCTAGACTCTCCAATCCACTGTGATAGTAATATAACAATCTTACCATATACCACTTATAACGAATTATTCTACCAATAAACATTATTCTTTTATATACTAACATAAATACCTTGTTTAATGAATCCTGTTCTTAAATTGATACGCCCTTTGAATTGTATAATGGGTGGTATCGGGGTTTTTATCGGTGCGTTAATCGGAATCGGGCTTGAGGTCGCTTCACCGGAGTTCAATATCAATGTAATTTCTGCGATTGTTGTTGCCGGATCCTTTATGGCAAGCGGGAATGTTCTGAATGATTATTTTGACCGTGAGATCGATAAAATCAACCATCCCGAAAGACCTATACCTACAGGACAGATCAGACCTGAAAATGCTCTATATTCATCAATTATTATCTTCTTCTCCGTTATATTTCTTGCATACTTCATCAACTTCATTTCATTTATTATTACAATTATAGCGATCGGGTTAATGATCGGTTATGAAATATCATTAAAAAACCAAGGCTTTATCGGTAATATCACTATAAGTGCATTGGTAGGACTATTGTTCCTATTCGGCGGCGCAGCAGTAAACCAGCTCGATGCTGTGATCATCCTGGCGCTGCTGGCATTCTTTGCCACGCTCAGCCGCGAGATCGTAAAAGATATCGAAGATATCGAGGGCGATATTACCAGAGATACATTACCGAAACAGATCGGGATAAAAAATTCTGCTGTTATTGGCGCAATTGCATTGATCATTGCAATAATTATTAGCCCAATGCCATCATTTCCGGAATTGATGCCATTTTTTAAGATCAAGCAGTTTGAAGTTATTTATTTATATATTGTGTTAGTTGCTGATATTATATTTATTTCTGCGATCTTTAATATTTTTAAAAACCCGGGATTAGCTCAAAATACATTGAAACTTGGAATGCTTGTTGCACTGGTTGCATTTATTGTCGGTGGCATTCTTTAACAGATCAAGATCCGAGCTTAAAATTAGTGGTAGTTAGTTTTTAGTTTGTGGTTTGCGGTTTGGAGGCCCCCCCACCCCCCGATAACTTCAAACTGAAAACTGCAAACTCAGGGGCTTTAGCCAAACATTTCATATAAAGTCCCAGCCCAACAAGAACTTAAGTAAATTACTTATACCAAATATCGATTATATATCGCAATCTTCAACACCCAATTTAAAATGCAGGTTTACAATAGTATGGGTAACACTAATTAATATCAACACTAAATGACTTTGAGGGATAATCATGCCGGAACTCAAGAAGGGCGTTATGAAACATGTGTGGCGGATCCAACAGGTAGGTGCTTTAGGCAGTATTATTATGCTAGCGATGACTATTGCCTTGATACTCTACCCGTATGTGCAATGGCGATTTGTCGAATTAGGTGTACCCAGAGAGTGGGATTGGTTTGTTGTTATACTATTATGGTCAATGGTTGTCGCGATCGTGTTAATTGGCGGGTTCACTTACGATGTATTGTTCCGTATGTGGGTGCCGCAACAGCGCGTTGCAGTCGAACGCAACCCGTTTGCAAAAAATCTGATGACCCCAAAAGAGTGTATAAATTGGCAATACTGCTGGATCCCGATGTTGAGGAAATTGGGGCTTAAAGATGAAGCCAAGTTCATGTTGAAATGGAACGAACACATGATGAATGAAGACCCGTTGTTTAGAAGGGAGGTTTATAAAGTTATCAAATGGGTGCAGAACTATAAACTTCCCCCACACGACAAGCGCTATTTACCAGAAGGCCTAATTAATTTAGAGTTCGATCCCAAATCACTTCAAATAGCCGCACAAAAATATACTAAGATCCAAAAAAATCAAAGAACTGGTTTAGAACTCAAATAGGTCGCGCTGGGTCGCTTCCTTTTCCTCTTTCTTCTCCACGTGTTTTTCTTCGGATTTTGGGGATGGCTTAGAACGCTCTGAAATATAATGGCCAGGCCTTTCGAGATGCTTTTCGAGCTCTTCCAGTAAATATTTTACCTTATTTGATTCTGGCTTCGAATCGAGTATAAGTGCGATCTCATCTCTTTCAAATTCAAGTTTAAGTATCATATTAATTGCAAACTCATGGTCATTATTGAATAACTCTTTAAAATAAGGTAAGATATCTCCCAAGACTGCACTTTTAGATGCGTGAACATAACCACCGATCTTGTGCGCGACTGATTTTTTGAGTTGGCGTATGGACTTTGTGCGCGACATCTTTGATAACCAGCTTGGAAAATTGTATCTTATCCATCCCGGATAAACCTCGCGTTTGGAGAGCGCCACGCCTGCAGTCATTAATTCATTTGCATATGCCCATAATCTATAAAATTGCCTGCGCCTAATTCTGCCAAGAAACACATCAGCACGGCTCAGCATATTATAACCCCTTTGAAGGTCCAAAGGCCGCCGATATTCCAGTGGTAAATTTTCATCGATCCATAAAATCACAGTGTCCGGAGTTTCATCCAGATCAATAGTCGCAGCTTTGGCCTTTTTACAGTTGGTACTTTTAAAAATCTCACGCACCGCATCAAAAATCGTAGACTTCACATTGCGATAACCCAGTTTATGTACATCCTCGATCACGATCTCGGATTTGGCGCTTACAAGTGACTGAAGGTCATTGATCGCCGACCTTAAATCGCCGCCACTGTGTCGTGCAAGTCCATCTAATGCTTCGGGTGTGACCTTTATACCCTCTTTGGTCGCTATTCGGTTCAAAAACCGCCGGATGGTGGGTTTGCGGATACGGTTGAACTTTATAATTAAACATAAAGATTTAAATACATTTCCTGAACCTTTAGTTAATTCATACAGATCATTGACTATTAGTATTATTGGTTGCGAGGTTTTGGAAATCGTTTCGATTATGGCTCGTTTGCCGCCCCTATCGCTAAAGTCCTTTTCCAAACCTTCGTCCTGTTTTACCCGCTCAAATAAATTATCCGCTTCATCTAAAATTATTAATTTGCGGCCCCCTTTATTACTCGGAAAAAAATCGCCGTCATCTGTGAAGGTCTCGTGTATCGCGCCAACCATTGCAATCCTTCTGACTGCAGTCGCATTTCTTGCATCTGAAGCGTTAAGTTCAATAATACCCCAGTTGAATTCCTTTGCAAGTGCGAGCGCACTGCTAGTCTTGCCAACACCGGCTTCACCCGATATTATTACACCCTTTTTTGTAGGGTTGCCTTGTTCCCATGAATTAGCCCAATTTTTTAGCTCGGTCACGGCCTTATCGTTACCGACAACCATATCTAGAGTTTTAGGGCGATACTTTTCGGTCCAATCTTCAGATACCATTATTTTACCTTCGGTGGGAGATTGAATTATGGCGATTTAATGGTTTGGGACTGTTTACGTGGCAAGAACCGTCTATGGATTTGAGATTAGAGTTTGGAGATTAGAGATTAGGGTCCCCCTTCCCCCCTATCGTCTTTCGTCTTTCATTAGGTGAACTCTAATCTCAAATCTAAAATCTCTAATCCATTTTGGCGATAATTACTCAATCATACCACTTACCATTATAACAATTGCCAACCTCAAATCGATAATTTCTAATACTAATATAAATATACCATTTCAAGGTGACACCCATGTCACATAAGGAATATTGCGAACAATGCAAAAAAGATGTTCCGGTCGTATGCGGTGATTGCGAAATGCCCGTGGGTGCACAATACAAATGTTCGACCAGTGGCTCTTTTTCTAGGATATGCGCAATATGCAGACAATCCCTAGACTAATACCGTTCAACCACTAACGAGTACCCATAATGATTGGATTACATCAGTCCCTAGTATCTTAATGTGTGGCGATGGGAGGAGTTAAAGTTAGTCATTATAATCTAAATGTTGAGGCCTAACCCATGCAGGATTCAATAACTTATCTTCGACTATTGGTACCAACCGCGGGCCCGGTTCCGGCCCGAGAAAACGCGGATTATATTATGAAGATCGCTAAACGTGTACATGGCCAAGTGGATGTTATACACATAATCGATAAAGCCTTGGTTGATACCGAAAAAATGGCAGAAGGTCAAAAAGCCTTGGAGATCTTCAAATATGCCGGAGATAGATTTGGAGTTAAGGTTAATACCCATTTAAAGGAAGGCACTGTAGTACCAATCATAACCTCATTCGCGATTGATGAACATATAGATCTGATAGTTATGGGCGCGAGCGAGGATGGTAAAATAGTTGCAGAATGGATCGTATCGGATCTGAAAGAAAAAACTAAAGTACCTGTTGTTATTGTACCTTATGGCCTTAGCAATATCTTAGAACTAAATGAAGGTGATGAACTAAAATGAAACTATTAGTTCCTACAGCGGGATCAAAACCCGCCGAAGAAAAGGCAAATTATATTATTAATATAGCTAAAATGCTAATGGCTGAGATCATTGCGATCCATATCTCGGACAGTGAGGATAGTACCGAAGGTCAAGAGGCCTTAGAAATATTCACAAATGAGGCTAAAAAAAATAATGTCAAAATAACAACCCATATAAAAACCGGTGAAGTAGTTAGTATAATTTCGAAAGTTGCCGAGTCCGAGAAGATCGACCTGATCCTAATGGGCGCTAGTGAAGGTAGAATCGTTGCGAAATGGATCGCTGTCGATATCATGGAGAAGAGCAAAATCCCGATCGTAATAATACCACAAGGATTCACGCATATGCTTGATTGAATTCTTGATCTTTCAATAAAAAATATTATATATCTATAATCTTTACATTCATTAATATAAATGATGTATAATGCGGTATAAACCATAGAAAACAACAAGGAGAGTGAGAAGATATGTTTACCGATACGATCAAGGGTTTGGAAAAAGTATTTAAAACCAATGTTTTTGAAAAAATGACAATTTTAGTGGTTGGGCATGCAGGTACATTAAAATCTTCGTTTGTTTATAGTATACTAGCCAAACATCTGGAGAATAACCCCGATAAAATTGGTATGTATGCCACTTTAGAACAAACCAAAGAGAGCCTTTTGAGCAACATAAAAAGTCTTCATATAAAACCCTGTGATAGATTGCATATTGCAGACTATAACCGCACGCGCGAAATGTATAAAAATGAAAGTGAACGTGCAGATTTTTTAGACCTCACGGAACGATTAGTAACCACCACGAAGCAGGAGCACAAGGATGAATTTGTATGCTTTGCGTTAGACTCAATAAATGCATTATATACCCTCACAGAAACAGATAACCTTCGAGAAAGGCGAAAGAGGATGTATTATTTCTTCAAATTATTGAGGGATAACAATTTAACATCACTCCTGATCAAAGAGCTTTCAAAAGTTGCCGCCTATGGTGACGACGAAGAATATTTTTTAGCCGATGGCGTGATCGAGCTGGATGTGCGTACCACTCTTGAAGGTAAAAAACGCACGCTCGAAGTCCAAAAAATGCGACTGAACGAGCATAGCATGCGCGATTTTGTGATCGAAATCGGAAAGGATGGACTTGCAGTGCTTGGACCTTCGGTCGATGACAGAGGCGGGAAATAGAAAAGAATGCGCGCTGTAAGTAAGACTTTATTTGGCCTGTAGATTTTTTTCGAGGATAGTGTATACTAACCCATAACATCTTCAAAAACACCAAGTAAAAATTACCCGCGATTATTTTCTGGGCTCGATAGGTTTCATACCCATATAATATTCTTCTACTTCCGGGCCCTTAACAATAATTTCTTTTGTGGTCTTGATCAAGCTCCCAGCGCCAAAAACATAAGCCAACACTGCAGCGATCGGAACGAATATAATTCCAATTGAAAGTACAATGCTATAGACCGAATTCATCTCGATACTATTGGCGAACTGCGGTGACGATTCTTCGAGAGCAGGCATGTAAGCCCATCGCAGGAATATTACACCTAAAAGGAAGAAATAAATTACTATTATTAGTATCCCGTACCACAGGAAATAGTTCCAAATTACGGGGTTGACACTGAAATCCTCTATGTTTTGTGATGTTGCATAATGGTCAATTTGTGAGAACCTAACGGTTGCATGGGAGAACTCAATGTAAGATAGTGTAAACAACGCATACAACGAGATATATATTATGAAATAAGGGTCATCGAACATCTCACCGAGCGATCTGAGGTCTTTCCAGGAGCCAAGAATTGGCACAATAAATAACAGTAAGATCGACACCATGATCATCATGGAGTTCAATGTAGGTACTCCTGCTCGCCTGGTTATTTTCACATTGCCCATCCATACGCCAATCATTCCGATACCAATTGCCGCACCTGCAATAATATATGACGTGGACAAAAGTGACGAATCTTGGTTGACAATAAAAATGTAATACCACAACACCGAAAGAAGTATCATTATCATAGCCATAACTTTTACAGTTACCACCCCTGAGCTACCGCCGTAAAAGATTGGACTGGAGGGTGCTCCGGTTTGCGGTTTTGGGGCTGAAACGCCCGTTGATGGTGGTGTACCGTTTGGCATTATGTTTTTCACCTCTAATCTTAATAATTTCTAGCTTCCAGAAGAACTTGCATTAAGGGCATTTCGGGTTTCCAATCGACAACTCTCACACCATACCCTCGAACTTCATCTAGAAGTATATCACGTTCTAACCTTAGTACATCATATGCTATTGGATGTATTTGTAGTAATGTGGTATCTTTCTCTCTTGCCATAATCTCGAAATCAATTGAAGAAGGTGATATAATTGTTACGTCAAACTCCAATACTACCATTGTACTGACCGCTTTGCGTATTGTTGTGTCGTCATCCAAAGACGAGATTATTATTACTGGCGAGTGACGCGGCATATATGGTATTGCAACCTCGACGATACCACTTAATGGCATGTCTCCTTTCGGGTCCGCACCTGCTAACGCAGTTAAGATCTCGAATAACTGTTTCTGGCCGCTTCCTTTTTTTATGGTTTGGATCTTGTCACTGTAAATTACTAACTGAACACTGTCACGCCTCTTTAGGAAGAAATTGGTGAGCGTCGCGGCCGCCCGTGAGCCATATAAATTTGCATTATCAGAGGTCATCCCATAATTCGATACGAACCGGGAATCAAACACAATCGTAATATCAGACACACTTTCGCGTTCATGCTCGTTCACTAGCAATTTACCTGTTGATGCATAGGCTTTCCAGTTGATATTCTTGAATGGATCTCCAGGCACATATTCACGAATCGAAAAGAACTCGTAACCTGGGCCGGGCATTTTGACACGCATTTCACCCGGGTACATTTTCGGCTGCTTGGATTTTATATATAATTCTTTCACTTCTCGAGTTTGTGGAAATACCGTCAAGGTCGTATCGTATTCTGCTTTCAGTTCCTTGTAAAACATGTTGAATGGGTCGTGGGTTCTTACCTGGACCGGTCCTATATGATAAACCCCCTTAATCGGGCATTTGACGGTATAACGCATTCTACTCTTACCATGTGGCGGTAAATTGAGATATGTATAATTGCTACCACGTACTAACCCGAACTCTGTCGGCAACCGATCACGAACCTCTAAGAACCCGGTCTTTCCGCCTTTATTATCCAATCGTAGTTCGGTCTTGACGGTCCCGTCCTCAAAGATCTTTTCGTTGGACAATTCTCTGCGTGGCTCGATCATACTAAGACGATTAGCTAGAATGCTAATTGTTGTATAACATAAAAGTGCAGCACTCGTCATAATAAGTGGAAGATTCCTAAATATTAATCCAAATATTGTTAACATTATTGCCGCACTAACAACCACGATCGCTTTTTTTGTCCACATACTTGTTCCTTCTTGGTTTAGGCTTTAATTCTGCTCGCTGCGCTTGGTACTGAAAACTCAACTTGTGGCTCGAGTGACTTAGCCCTGAAAATTACTAACAATAGTAATTCCTAGTTCAGTTACAAGTCTATACTGCAGGTACAGGTACCTCAGCTAAGATCTTATTTAATACATCCTGGGCTAGCACGCCTCTGATTCTGGGCTCGGGCTTGAGTATTATCCTGTGATACAAAGCATCAATCGCAACAGCTTTGATATCATCAGGTGTAATGAAATCTCTCCCAAACAAAACCGCTCGTGCCCTGCTGAGTTTAAATAGTGCTAAGCTACCTCTGGGACTTGCACCGACGACCACACGCGGATCCTCTCGGGTACGGGTTACGATCTCTACAATGTAAGTCAATAGTGCCGGGTCGAGATGAACTTTCTCGATCGTTTGCTGCATCTCGATAACTTTCTCGGGACTGGTAATTACATTGATGTCGACTTGGTCTTTACCTCGTCCCATTCTTCGGATCAAGATCTCACGTTCGTCTTCGCGGCTTGGATAACCCACACTGAATTTCTGCATGAAACGGTCAACTTGCGCCTCTGGTAACGGATAGGTTCCCTCTTGCTCAATTGGGTTCTGCGTCGCCATCACAATAAAGGGTTTCGGTAATTTGTGTGTTACACCCTCAATCGATACCTGGCGTTCCTGCATGGCCTCTAACATAGCTGCTTGGGTCTTCGGCGGTGCACGATTGATCTCATCTGCTAATATGAGATTAGCAAAGATCGGTCCCGGTCGGAACTTGAACTCATTGTCCTTTTCATCGTAGATGTAGGTCCCTGTAATATCAGACGGTAGTAAATCCGGTGTAAACTGTATTCTTCGATATTTACAACCTAGTGCATCAGCGAAGGTCATAACCATTAATGATTTTGCTAAGCCTGGAAAATCTTCTAACAATGTGTGTCCATCTGCCAGAATCGACAGAAGTACCTTCTCTAAGATATTCCGTTTGCCAATAATCGCTTTGGCAACTTCATTCATTAATGTGTTGGCAGTAGCCGCAACACTTCTAATTGCAGCCATACTGACCTCGCTGCGACCTCGAGGTGCGCCTGGTGGACCTCTAGGTGGTCCTGGGGGTAATCTCGCTCCTGGGGGCGCGGCACCTGGTGGACCTCCTGGGGCTTGGCCCTTCGGTGGTCCTGGTGGTAATTGTCTCGGTGCGCTTGGTCCCGTTGCTGGTTTATTTTCACCATTTGGCATTTCTCATCACCTTCTTTATTTACTTCTTTTTCTATTTTAGTGTAAATTATAAAATGCTCCTCCCAATAGAATATTGCATTTTAGTTTGTCTCGTATCTGTTAATTCTTATTTATTACTTTCCATATTTTTAGCAAATTTTTATATATATCCTATTTTCAAGAGCATATCTTTTTTATCTATTTCGCTAATTTTCTTACTCTATCCATAATATTCTTCATCTCTGCATCGGTATACGCTCTACCTTCATTTTTAATTACATCTAGTAAATAAGGGTCTCGAATCATAGTCTCGGCTGCTTTCGGGCCTAATTGCTGAAACTCTTCTGTAGATAGCCCTCGATTCATACGGACACGCTCAATAATTGCATGTCTTAGCCTGGCAACTTGAGCACTTGTGGTGCTGGGGGTCTCTCCGCGACCCTTAAAGATACTGATATTATGGTCATGTACCCAGACTTCTTTTTCTTTAATGATCAATACCAGGAATATTAATACAAATACAAATACCAAAACCAATGCAGTTCCATAAAATGGGTCCGAAGTGATATATGCAAGTGCATAAAGAGTTGAATATATAGGAATTAGGAATTTGTCGTCCTGAGCATGGCGACTTTCATCGAATATTATTAAACCGCCTTCCGGTAATAGATATTCAATTAGTTTCTGCAAAAAGATCTTGTTGTCGTAATCTAATTCGCCATCCGGTGTTTTGTCCACGATATTATTACTATCGTCATTATCTTCGTCCGAGATACGCTCGGCGGGCGCGCCTTCCCATTCCAAATCAGGGATCTTGTCGCCGCTCTCTAAATATACTTCGTTAGTTCTGTCATTCGTAACTAAATGGTCTAAATTGTATAGATCGTTGGTGAGAATATTTGAATCGCTCATGAAAACAATCGACCCGAAATCAACATATTCTTCACTATTATGCTCTTCCTTGCATTTTACACCGGTCCGTTGCTCCAAGGTGTTCAAACACTCACCGGATCTTATGTCAACAGCCCCACCACATTCGGGGCAAACGACCACTTCGACAATAATCTGGATCTCGTTGCCGGGTGAACTCCGCTCATCAGCTAACTTGCCCGGGCCTTCGGGTTGGTTGATGCCTTTGATATCATCCATATCAACGAAACTATTTTCACTGCCATGCGCGATCACTCTCGTACCCGTAGAGGTCATTCCAGTCGCATCGTTAAGTAAAATCCGATATGGTCTCAGGTCCTCATCGACCCCAAATTCGCCCGGGTCCGGCTCGCCGTTATTGTTCGTATCATATTTAGGTTCCCAATCGCCGTCATTATCAAGCCCGTCCAGGATCTCTTCATCGACCCCGAAATCGCCCGAAACAAATTCATCATAATCTACGATGCCCACAGTCACGATGCTCTCACCAATATTGAAACGACCATTCTCGTTCGTATCGCTCCAGGTAAATATACCGTCGTCATTTGCATCATACCATATCATTGCATCTTCGACACCGTTATTGTTCAGGTCGATCCAATCGCCGTCATCATCCCGCGGGTCTTCGTTCAAACCTTCATTGGGATCTTCCTCGTCCTCGAGCTGGTCGTGATCGTTATCAATACCATCCTCTGCACTCCTACCTTTATCCGCGTCGTTATCAATAGGAACACCCTTCTCGGGCGGGTCTTCATCGATACGTCCGTCACAATCCTGGTCGTCATCCCAATATCCATCCTGGGCGCTCTTATCATTATAATTAATAATTAAGTTCTCACCAGTTTGATTACCGGCACTTACTACTCTCGGTGTGTAGTAGTCAACGCCTAATCGTGCAGAAATAATAGTAAAATTCTCATTTCTATCGTATTCCTGGTCGTAAAACTTATTCCTGTAATAAGTTACACCGTAATTCCCCGCGAGCTCGTAACCAAACCCATAATCATCTGCAATAATTGCTTTACCGCCATTTTTAACAAAACTAATAATTGCCTCAATATCCGGATCGCCGTAGCGATTTTCAATTCCAACGGCAATATATAATGTTTTTTCTGGATTAATATCCGGGCCGTTCAATAATGTCGGGCTACCCATGATCGTATAGATCTCATAACCGTCATGGTTCTTGATGTTCTGCTCGTCAATATAATCGTTGAAAGCATCAAGATCCTTTTTGAAGCTGGAGAGGTCATCAAAATCTTTGGAATATGCAGATAAATGTGTATCCTCTAAATCGCCTGTTAATAACGGTGTCAATAAATACACACTTGCCATTATGATCAAAACAATTGTTGCAAGGACCTTTTTTATCACTTCAATACCCCTTAAATATTATATTTATTATCTGCATAATATTAAATGAGATATGAATTAATGCCTCCCATTCAATATTAATATTCACAGCTAATTGCCCTAAATAATGTTATATTATTTATTAATTACGGGATAAATCTCAAGTATCCTCATCCCAATGGGCATAGTGTGTCTCTTAATAGCGATTATTGGATGAATATGACTAGGGATTTGCTCCAGGTCCGCCTGGCGTGGTCTTTCCCGGGAGCTCCTTCGGTGGTTTAGCTGCCCCTTTTAATAACTGTGGCATTACTGGTGCCTGCGGTTTGCCATCGATCTCGATCCGGGTCTCGGAGACCTCATCTTCTTCCAATTTCTCCAGTGCGCGTAGCGCCGCGCCCTCGTCGATGATGATGCGCTCTAAGCTCCGTTCGATATTACGGAGATTGACGATGGCTTTGTTGCGCTGGTCTTCACCGATGTCATGCTGGCTGTAGCGCGCTTCCTCTAATAACCCTAGGAATCTATCCATGCTTACCCTATCGACCGGTAAGGCCGTCCGTACCGCATCTTCGAACTCGCGGAAGGTCTCGGATTCGCGGCGTAGATAACCATACTTTCGAAGGTGTGCACCTAATTTCTGATATGATTTGAAGATCACATATGTATATTCATTACCAGCGATAAGTTGATCTGCAGCACGTTTGATGATACGCTTAATACCGCGTATACGCTGTTGTTTACGATACCAAGCCATGAACAAGAAGAATGCGATGAGGAAGATAATTATGATCACGATAATCACGTAGATCCAGAAACTCGTGAAATCGTCCCAAGCAGATGGCGGCACGACCTCAGGGGCTGGATTGTGGTTGGATAAAATATTTACCTGTGACTCTCTTCGATATTGTCCGCCTTGGAACGATACGGTAATGTTCAAGGCTTCGGGAAATGAGGTACCCAATGTATGTCCCCATGCAGAATCAACCAAAGGCCTGGTAAATGTGAAGGTCACAAGCCCTAATGAGTCGGTCTTGCCCTTTGAAAAATTCTCGAACACCGATTCCTCTGAGCTGATATTGAACCAAACTGTGGCATTTGGGACTGGTACCTGTTGGTCGCCAGGCGCATTCCTTTCAAACAATCCAAGTGTGAACTGTAATCCGGGTTCTATAAAATCTTTATGTTTACTATCAAATTCTTCTTGATGTAGATCTTTTATTGCATACTTGAAACCTTCACCTTCGATCTCAACTGCTTCCGGGCGATAGATCTCGAAATAGGTATCTGTCCAGATCAAATGAAATGTTGTCCTGCTGCTCGGTAAATATTTCCTGGTACCCTCGAATCTCATTTCCAAAGGTGCTATCCCAGTATCTAAATCCCGTGGAATTTCACCGTTATAAGTAAATATTCCCTTTTTGAAATCGCGGATCCTAACGTTGTTCTCACCTTCAGGCCCCGCAGGTAAGCTCTTGATCCAGAACGTGATCTTGCTCACCTCTTCCTCTTCGAGTATCACAGGATAATCGGTGCTCTTTTTGCCCTGATAGGCTTCGATAATTTCGCCCTCGATCTTAAACGAATCGCCACGCGTGAAATCTATATCCTTATATTTCTCTTTTAGATCAATGATCGTATATGCAGTGACATTAAATGGGATCTGGTTTGAATCGCTACCAATGAACGCGTCGGAAACCGAATATGGCGGGGTCGTCCCTTCATAGATTGCAACGATATAAGAATGGCCAACCGATTTATCCTGAGGGACCTCATAGTTCGAGAATTCAAAATTACCGCTACTATCCGTCATAACGCTTCCAATAAAGTGCTCCTGAAGTTTGAACTCATCATATTTATCCGACGGGTCAATAAGCAACCCACCGAACTTGTATACGCCGCTCCCACTAAATAGATCACCTTCACGGTCCTCCCAATACAACGAAACGTTCTGGCTGGGTATGCCGGTGCCGCGGTCGTCGAGCAATCTGCCGTTTATAGTTACATTCTCGCCTTTAATTACATCGCCACCATTGATCTTAACTGTAGTCGCGGCCACAACATAAAAGGTCTGTTGTGCATAAGCAGAATCATAGTAGCTATCTTCACCTAAATATTCTGCGTTGGCCACGATCGGCCCTAATGCAGAATATACATCTATTGTGCGTGTGAAGGTAAATATCCCGTCCTCTTTATCATCTTCTTTACCGTTCTTGTTCAGGTCCTGCCAGCTTTTAGTGGTGACGGTTTTGGCACCGGCCAGATCCTCATCCCACCAAACCGTAACATCCCTACCAGCAATACCTTCGGTCGGACGCTCTTTATTGTACAACCTGCCGTAAACTGTTACCAGCTGCCAGTTATGTGTTACACCCAGACTATCTTTATAAGGCACTCTCGTTATGAAATCTGCTGTCGGACCCTCTTTATTTTTACCAACGACCTCGTTCTTTTTACCATCTTGGTCCTGGTCGATCCAGAGGTCCATAGCCGTGAAGCCTCTCACAATATAGGTATTACTACCACTGCAAGGTTGATAGTAGGTCTGGGTTAGGTTGGTGGTCAGAGTTATCGTAACGGTTACCGGCCCCAAGATCTGATAGGGGTCGCTAATAATGTAATTGATGGAAAACGTACCGTCAGTTGCGATATCATATTCACGCTTATCATAAAATCTTTCCATCTCGGTGCCCCATTCAAAAAATAATCTGTAAGCGTCAGGTAATATAGTTTCGGTGCTGCCATCGTCGTGTGAAACCTTTTCGGTTAACGGATCGCCATTGTTATCGCGGATAGTGCCATTTATCTGGATCGGTTTGTAAAGATAGCCAACTGCATCGTCGCCTACCTTCTCAAATTCCACATAAGTTGTTCGATAGACCCGCACGAACTTCTCCTCGGTTTTCGGATAGAGCCAATAATCCACACCGGGTTCCCAGTGCTCAGTATCGAAAATTACCTTGATCGAACGCTTGCCGACTTTGGCTGAATTCCATACTGCATCCCAGTTAATTTTATTTTGTTCTGTTAATGTGTAGTTGAAATCGCCCTTTGAATCGGTTCTTACCATATCCGAAACTATGTATCCGAATATCTCGAATTTGATCGGTAGGTTATTCATCGAGGCGGCGGTATCAATAACATCTTTAATTCTACCCTTGATCGTGATCTCGTCGCCGATTGTTATGCGCTCTGTAACTTTGCCGTTTAATAGCACATCGAAGGTAATATCCACCTGGTGCCATAGCGAGACATTGACTGGAATTCTTGACGCCGCTCTGAAAAAGGTATAGTTAATATCTTCATCTACATTGGGCTCGCCCAGATCCGGAAAACCGTTACCTTCGCCGGTATCTGAAGTGTCGGGAATACCGTCTTCACCGACATCGTCCGTTGAAGGATTCCAATCCCCATCGTCATCGAGACCGTTGGGCAATTCCTCATCGATCAACTCACCGTCATAAGCTGGTCGTGAGGCGAAAAAGGTCGGTGCATATGGTCCATTAACAGGATGACCTAGATCACGTTTTATTATATCACTAGAATCAAGCTTGCCGTCCACTAGTCCTTGACTGTCATCAGCAATGATATCATAAGACGGGAAATAAGCATCGAATAAACCATCATCTGGATGGGTGCCATCTGGAGCTACATCCAACCACCAGTCCCCATCGTCATTAAAACCCAACTTTTGCACGGCTTCGAACCATTCCGAGCCGTTAACCGTGAACTCGCCATTATATTCCACGCCAACATCGGTCATACCTTTATATTTCTCTTCATTTTTTATGTTGATCGAAAAACTACCTTCATCATTTGTATAAATTGTTGGTATACCCTCTCCCTCACCAGCCCAAAATGCGTGTAACGGTGCGTTTGCGATGGGAAAATCTTCGCCTTCGTCATAGCTTCCGTTTCCATTATAATCTTCATAGAGGATACCTTTAATCTCGACATCATCCAAATAACCGAATTTTTCGCCCTCTGTGGGTTGGTCCAATTCAATAAAAGTCTCGGTCGTTAGTGGTATTCTCGGTTTTGAACGAGTATTAGAAATTGTAACATCCTTGAGTTCTTCTCCAGCCTCAACCTCGATCGCATAATTGTCGGTATTGAACACAACCGTGGAAAACGCCATTACAATAAATAAAACACCTGTCATTATTGCAAATATTTTTTTCATTTGCTCACCAAACCTTTTCCTATATATGTAAATCTTAGCTGCTCCCCAAAATCCTGATAATAATTATAATATATATAACTAACTGGAAATAGTTCAAATTACCCCCCTATGTATGGAAGGTTGTTATCAATAGATATGTCTATATATATAAT
>CBDVCJ010000018.1:0-24096 GCA_965372445.1 uncultured Thermoplasmata archaeon
ATTCTCAAACAAATAAAAATCAAGCTCTCTTGCAACCTCACGCTCCGTTTTACCGATCTTAAGTATTTCATCTCTCAAAACCTTAGCACCTTTATCTACGATCTTACAAGCTTTACGAATATTTCGAAGCTCTTGATCCTCTTTGACCTCACGCATGATAGTTATTAGCTCATCGCTTGTAGTTTTTATGCCCTTCACATTCTCTTTGGTGTCGAACAAAACCTTTTTGCATTTTTTTTCGGTTAAAACATTTTTCAATAATTTCGGGCCATATTTTGCATCGGCCTTCATGCCAGGATATGGTGTATATAATCGTATGTCCTTTACAGCACAATCCACTTGGCACCGAAAGTATTCGAGTGAAGGGGTAATAGCCACCAAACTACCCTTTTTTGGTATTACTATATATGTGAGTATTGGTGAGGGGGGGTGAGCTGGAGATAGATGTGTATATGACAAATAGCGTAAATTGCTATCCTGTTTCACAACAAATGCATCATATTTTTCTTTGGCCAAATATCTTTTGATTTTATTCCATCTCTTAGTATAAAAATCCATAAGAATCACCTGGTGAGTGCGGGTGACAATAAGTTTTTGGGTTAAGTAATTTTTGTTTTTAACAGTTAGAGGTACGGTCTGGTAGTTCGCCAATCCGCCTGTCTTCCGGTCTGCCAGTCTGCCTGTCTTCCAGTCTACCGGACTGCAATATTACAATCGGTCACCCCCCCAATAACCATTTAAATAATATCTTTACATTATTTATTGTATCTTGGGGATAGGGAACATCATGCCAAGAACTGGAATAGCAAATTTACCATTACATGGCGGCAAAGCCCCAAAATGGTTGTTCAAGCGGATGGTGAGCTTAGCCGAAGGTATAATCGACCTTACGATCCATGAATATGGAAAGGATGAATTCCTACGACGTGTCTCAGATCCGTTCTGGTTCCAGGCACTATCATGTACACTCGGGTTCGATTGGCATAGCTCGGGCACCACAACGGTAACCTGCGGTGCGATCAAAGAAGCCGTAGAGCCTGCCAAGCTTGGCATTGCGGTCGCAGGCGGCAAGGGTAAGGTCTCAAGAAGAACGCCGGATGAGATTGAAGAATTTGGAGATAGTTTTAATCTGTCAACCTCCAAACTTGAAAAATTAAAGTATTCAAGTCGAATGGCAGCCAAAGTAGATAATGCTGCGATCCAGGATCAGCATCAGTTGTATCACCATATCTTTATTTTTACAGAAGAGGGCAATTGGACCGTCATTCAACAAGGTCTGAACCCTGAAAATCAATATGCGAGAAGATATCATTGGTTATCAGAGCAGGTTGAGAGCTTTATCGAAGAGCCACATAACGCTATAATATGTGATTTAAATCTTGATAGGGTTCTGGACATGACTGCACGCGTTAGTGAGTCCGCCCGAAACATCGCGGTTGACCTGGTCAATGACAATCCCAATAAGATCCGTAACATGCTACGCCCAACCCGCCCCTCAAATCAACGATCTCTCGATGAATGGATGCCGGCCTTAAATCATCAGGTTGAGCATAGAGTATTGTCTATGCCATGGAATATTAATTGGAACCGTTTAAGAGATGCATATGAGGTCCAACCCAAAAATTATGAAGAGCTGCTAAGTATTAAAGGCATAGGGCCTGCTACGGTACGTGCTCTGGCCTTAATTGCCGAGCTGGTATATGGAGAACCACCCAGCTGGCAAGATCCCGTGAAATATAGTTTTACCGTGGGTGGAAAGGACGGTGTACCCTATCCCGTTGACCGCAAGACCATGGATAGATCGACCGAAATATTAAAACAAGGTATCACAGAAGCGAGAGTAGGTAAAAAGGATAAACTCGCTGCACTTCAAAGGTTACGGCGTTTTGTTCCTGAGGACATTACTAGTTTTTAGTTTTAATTATCTGTGATTTACCGAAACATTTATATTAGATTTATACCTACAATATTTAAACATATTTGAATATAATAAATATTAAAATTCATACATATTTATTTATATATTGAAATAAATATAGTATATATAGGTGAGAAAATGGATATTGAAGATATTCCCGAGGAAGATATGGGCTCACATTGGGGTAAAAGAATAGGAGCAATTATTATCGATATTATACTTGTTGGAATACTTGCCTATTGTGTTTTTTGGATTCTTGGATTATTTTCACTTGATCTTATGTGGTTATTCACATTATGGGCCTTCATATTCGGAATCATTCTTTTACTTTATTCAGCAGGCTTAGAAGGCGCTATTGGTGCCACAGTAGGGAAAGGGATCATGGGACTTGAAGTGGTAGCAATAAATAGTGAAATGACAGGTGGGAAAGGATTTGCCAGAAACATATCAAAAATTTACTGGATCATTTTAATACTGGATTGGTTAGCAGGTTATGGCACTGCATACGATAAACGCCAAAAATTGATAGATACTAAAATTAATACAATTGTGATCAAAGCACTTCCAACCGACATCCCCGGTCCAAGAGTTCCTTATATTGCACCGCTACCCATGAAGGAAGAGATAGAAGAGGATCGCTCCGAATGGGAGATCCCCGAGGAGCTTTTATCCGGAAATTGCTCGCTTTGCCATACACCCTATAAAGTCTTACCTCCGGAGGATAATAGATCATGGTCTGGTTTATGGAACTCAAGATGTATATGGTGTAATAAATTAGTTTTTGAAGATTATAAAAGGCGCAAACAACCGAACTCCTGGCGTTCACCACGCTCTGAGTCCTGGCGCGGCCCGGCTACCGCTCCACCCCATTGGGGTACACCGCCACCATCCTGGCGCTCATCATCGCCATCGTGGAGATAAGGGCGTCTAAGATTTATCTTTATTTTAGTCTAAAAAGGCGGAGCCTTTTTATTTAGGTCTATGAGTTCATAATTTTTTGCATCTCACTAAAGTGAGAGGCCCCTTTGAGTTTCATTAAAAAAAATTAGCTATACCAAAATATGACATTATTATTGATTCGCCAATTAAGGTTCCTGGCTTGAGCGCCATGGTATCAAAAAGTCTAATATACAATTGCCCCATAATTATCTTGATGACTCACAGTCTACAACATAGGGTTGCTATATAATGTTATTTGTTACCATTCAGCTCGCCCGTCATTCATCATAAATCAGAATTGTTGCGTTGTCTTCATCATGGCACTTAGGAATTGGTTTATTATAAAATATGTTTTATGGTCGATCATGGGATGTAGCTTATTAAATTCCAAGAACCAAGCTCCAAACAAATACCAAAACCCAAAATCCAATCTTGGTTTGGAATTTTGGAATTGGAACTTGTTTGGTTCTTGGAGGTTTGGTACTTGGAGTTTTGCATTGCCCACATATCTCATACCATAAACCACATCCCATATTTGATATTTTAATAGAAAATCAGTTATTCCAACTTCTTCAATTGACCTTTATACATTGTAATGAGCTCTTGGGTAGTCGTTGCATCCTCAGGACCTTTATCTTTGCGCCAATTACCATTAAATCTCGGAAAACGGATGGCCAGCCCGGCATCAGATTTGAGTTCACCCAATGCACAGGTATGTATTGGGCTGAAGGTGATCTCAGCGCCTAAGACTTCCATTACGGTCCCTGGTGTGAACCAAAAATCAGCTTTTATTTTTGAATTAACGTTAGAAGGGGCAGCTTCCACTTTGGTTTCTTTTAAAAGGTTCAGAATTAATTGAAGGTCTTCATCACTAAAACCAGTACCAAGTTTACAGAGGGTTTCATATTCGGATTTCAAGGGATTGTACGTTGCCATTAACAGCGCGCCATACATACCAGCCCTACGACCATGTCCCGCGAATGCGCCTACTATTACAAGATCTACTGTATCAGTCATCTCTGATTTATAATCGCGTTTGTATTTTATCCACTGCCAACCTCTTGCTCCTGCTCGGTAATACGAATCCGGTGCTATTGATTTTGCGATTAATCCTTCACAACCGGAATCAATCGATTTTACAAAATACGCTTCGGCTTCGTCTACATTTGACGTAACCAATGAATCAGATATTTTTACATGGTCGGTTATCTTAATAATATCCTGGAGTTTATCACGACGTTTTAAATAATCTAAGTTTAAATAATTCTCACCATTTAAATACAGACAATCAAAGATAAATAATAGCACGGGGTATTCCTCGATAGCCGAAATAAGTTCATACTTCCGTCCTCTTCGGCGAGAAACTGTTTGAAACGGTAATAATTCACCAGTGTTTACATCAATAGGTACACATTCGCCTTCAAGTATTGCACTCCCACCAATAAATGCATCACCTAATGCTTCTTGAATATCCGGAAATTGTGCTGTTATCTCTTCCAAGCGTCTTGAAAATAATTGTATTTTATCCTTTGCGATATGTGCCTGTATTCGTAAACCATCATATTTGTATTCAAATGCACATTTTCCATTGAGTTTTTCAAATATTGCCGGAATAGAAGCCAACCGTTCTGCAAGCATTGCACGGATGGGTATACCGATGGTTATGGTAAATTCCTTGGCACCTTCAATACCTCTTTCACTAAGCGTCCTACCTAATTCACCTAGATCAGAACAGATATTATAAGCGTGTTCGATCTCAGTACGGTCCTCTTTTGTTGCGAAGGCAATAGCTAATGCATCAATAATCGTCATATCCGCAATCCCAAGACGAAGTTTACCGGTGAGCGATCTTATTATATATTTGGCTTCTAATGGGGATGCGTCATGTAATAATTCGGCTATAAGTTTAAATTTCAAATCTTGGGATCTATTGCCGGTTGCCCTTCCGATCTTTTCAAAACTATCATAGACCTTATTAATATCTAATGATTCTGAAAACAATGACCTCTGTTTCTTGTGGCGAACCATTTCTTCGGCAACTAGCCCAAGATCGCCGACCTCAGTCATTTGATTGGAAACTACATTTTCAGAATGACCTGTTGCAAATGCTATGGCTTTTATTGCTAGTTTTTCGGCAACACCTAATTCCACACCCTTGAAATCAGGATATAATTTTCCTTGGGTCAAATAGATTAGTTTGTTAATTTTATCGGGTGATATTTGCTGAAATAATTCAACTAGATAATCTGTCATTTCTAATCTTTTTGTGGTGGATTCTATTTTTTCGTAAATCTCGGATAATTTCAAATATTCCATTTATATCGCCTATTTTTAAATAGAACCCCATAAAGTTATTTATTAAAATAATATTGCCAACAATATCACATACCCAACCAGGTAACCAACCAGATACCAATAAAACTAAATCACGTTTGGTTTTTGAGCGAGATCGAATTATTGGGCAGAAATAGGTGCAAAACTCCGAAATCTTTATATATACCCTTTCCTATATAGAGTATTGTCCGACATTTGCAAGCTATTAAAATATATCTAATAGCTTATGTCCGACAAGCTCACCCCAAATCTCTATGGCGACTCCGGTGTGCTAGAAATGAGGTGAAATAGTTCATGCAACTAAGTTCTGAGAGGATCACGATACGATTAACACCAGATCAAGTGGAAGCATTGGATACAATTGTACTTGGCCAAACATTCAAGAATCGTTCTCAAGCATTAAGGATCGCCATAGAGAATTTTATCAAAGAACAAACCTCAGCTGTTCACGGGGTGAAGGTAGTTATTGAAATTCCAAGAATGGTAATGATGAGGATCGAGAATTTTATTGATTATGGATGGTTAGAAAATCACAATACATTCATAAGTGAAGCAATTCGAGAATATATCCTCTCATATGAAAATAAATATATCAAAACTTATAGTCAATCAAAAGAACTTCTTGAAAAATCAGCAGAAGATTTTGATCTTAAAGAAGCACGAAAGGAGATAGAAAAAAGATAATGCTGGAGCGATATGCTAGCCTCGCTAGAAAGGGATGGGATGCCTTTAATCTCTAGCATTCATCTTTTTTTATTGTTTCCAATTGAGAACAGTTAATCTACCCGAAATTTGGAGGTAATGAAGTATGACAAAGGCTAAAGGATTGGTCGACGAGCGATTAATAGACATTATCAAGCAAAAGCTTGCTGAACGATATGGTAAACTAGATGACTTTGAGGACCACGAGATCATCGAGCTGTGGGTAAATAAAACTATTAAATGACCCATTTACTTTTTAAATTTTAAGATCAAATTAATTTCAACGGAGGTTTGTTGATATGAAACTCCGAACCTTACTGGGCAACGATTCGGATAATAAACTTGATTCAAATGTTCAAAATTACATTCGAGAATTGATCTATACTTATGGGACTTTTTATGTTCTGACTAGTATGATATTTGTGTTTAGTTGGTGATATTAATGATACCAGAAGAGATAATAATGGAAAAAGGCGAGCCAATTCCAACCTTTAATGTGGAACCGATGGTTGATAAGAGTCTGGAATTTGGCAAACCCAATATTATGGTCATCGGCTGTGGTGGTGCCGGTAGTAACAGTGTAACAAGATTATATAAAATGGGTATAAAAGGTGCTGAAATTATCGCTGTTAATACTGATTGGCAGGCTCTTGTGGAGTTAACCGAAGCTGATAAGAAGGTATTGATCGGTAAAACCATAACTCAAGGGCGCGGCGCAGGAGGAGATCCAAGTATAGCCAAACGCTGCGTTGACGCTTCCAGACGAGTGTTCGAAGAGCTTCTCGCAGACGCGAACTTAGTTTTCATTACTGCAGGTTTAGGCGGAGGGACTGGAACCGGAAGTGCCCCTATTCTAGCGAAGATCGCTAAAGAAAATGATGCAATAGTCATAGCAATTGTAACCACACCATTTGACCTTGAACGAGAGCGCAAGTACAAAGCCGAAGATGGATTAGAGGAATTAAAAGCATATGCCGATTGCGTAATTGCAATTGATAATAATAGATTAGTTCCGTTAGTAGGAAATAAATCGTTAGAGCATGCATTTTCTATGATTGATGAATTAATCGCGGAGATCATCCGAGGAGTTACCGAAACAATTACTGTGCCATCCTTGATCAATCTCGATTTCGCAGATTTAAAATCGATTATTGGCGATGGCGGTTCTGCAACTATACTATATGGTGAATCCTCATTAAATGATATTGATGGTGTAGTTGAAATTGCACTTAATAACCCATTGTTTGAAATGAACTGTAGAGGTGCTAGAGGTGCATTAGTGCATATATCCAGTGGTCAAAATCTAACATTAAAGAATGCTGAAGAGATCGCTAATGGGATCACCAAAGGCCTGGCACCCGATGCAGAGGTAATATTAGGTGCAAGATTAGATCCAAGTTTAGAAGATAAAGTTAGGGTCATGTCCATAATAACCGGTATCGGGAGTGGCCAACGACGAAGATCAAAAGGTCGAAATTCAAGATATGAACGAAGGTCTTCCGGACATTATGGCATGGGAAATATAACTGGTTGGGACAAATGGGACATACCATTAGTTGGATAAACATTAGATTTGCGAGCAGCGAGCACGCAATCAGGATGACTATCGGGTAAACAACCAGGTATGGCTTGTGCCCCTTCACAATTCACGCTGAATAATCTCCCCCCACCAAACACCCCCCAATATTGACTGTTGGAAAATAAATCCGCAAAAAAGCTTGAATCTTAGCATTCAGCCTCCCCCTTGCGTGTTTTTTTCCTGCCTAAGATGCGGAGACCAACAGTCAATATATTTTTTTTTAATACCCACTGAAAAAATTGCTATGAATAAATATGCGAATTTCGCAATTTTTTAAAGATCGACACCGACCCTGAACTTCGGACTCGGGAGTCGGACTCAGGACAACCGTCCCTACTACCTCTCACCTACCACCTCCCCCCTACCACCTACCCGGGGACTCGGGACTCCAGGATTCCAATACACAGAACTTATTAAATTATTCTTTTGTGTCAATCTCTATCACACAACATTTATCGTAGGTTATTATATTACCCCCTATACCTCATAGGAATTGTAAGCAAAATCCCAATCTCAAATACTACAAAATCCCAAGTAAATCCAAAATCCCAATACTACAAATGAACTGAAGAACTTATGAACTAAAGAACCCAAGAACCCGTAACTTTCAGCCCAAGTTCTTTCGTTCTTCTGTTCTTTTGTTCTTAAGTAATAAAATTTGGGATTTTGCCATTGGGATTTTATTGGTAGTATTGGTACTTATTTGGATTTGGGATTTGAATTGACAAACAATTAAAAAATTAGGGAGGAGGAAAAACATGTTTGAAGTACGTTTTCACGGCAGGGGCGGTCAAGGTGCAGTCATGGCTGCACAGGCATTAGCAAGTGCAGCTGTTATTGAAGGGCAATATGCAGTTGCGTTCCCATTTTTTGGCGCGGAACGAAGGGGTGCACCGGTTCTCGCTTTTGCGCGTGTGGATAAGAACCATATTTACGGCAAAACTCAGGTATACGAGCCGGATTATATAGTGGTTTTAGATGACAGGTTAATTGAGCTTGTGAATGTTCTACAGGGTTTGAAACCCAATGCAGTTGCAATTGTTAATTCTACAAATAAGCCCGAAGAAATTGATCTGGGACGTGAAATGAAGGCTGGCACTGTAGACGCAACCACAATAGCTCTTGAAATATTAGGTGCACCAATAACAAATTCCGCAATACTTGGGGCGTTTGCGAAGACAACCGAAGAGATCAAGATCGAATCTATTGAGGAAGGTATAAAAGACATTTTCGGGCGAAGGATCGGTGAAGAGCTTGGTGTTAAGAATGCGAAAGCAGCGCGAAAAGCCTACGATCAAACAGTAGTCGGCACTTGTAAAGGTGAGAAACAATATGAAGAGGTAAAAAAATGGTTGCCAACTTATAAAGAATTACCATTAGGTGCAGCGACACCTCCAATGGACACTTACGCAGGTAAGGTTGGGCCCGGTAGTTTCATCGAGAACAAAACCGGCAGTTGGCGCACTTTTAGACCGGAGTACGATCAAGATAAATGTAATATGTGTTTGTTCTGCTGGTTCTATTGTCCCGACGGTTGTATTACGCGCGAAGAAGATAAAATAATAATTGATTATGACTATTGTAAAGGCTGCGGGATATGTGCGAATGAATGTCCCAAAGACGCAATTGAAATGGTGAGAGGTGATTAAAAATGGAGAAAATGGTAGTTACTGGAAATTATGCAGCCGCTTGGGGTGCAAAATTATGCAGGGTGGAGGTTATTGCAGCCTACCCGATAACACCACAGACGTTCATAGTTGAACATACCTCAGAATTCGTTAATGACGGTATATTGGATGCAGAATATATGAGGGCCGACAGCGAGCATTCTGCTATGAGTGCATGCGTCGCGGCTTCCGCAACCGGAGTTAGGACCTTTACAGCAACTGCATCTCAAGGCTTGGCGTTAATGCATGAAGTGCTGTTCATTGCGGGTTCTGCGCATTTACCGATTGTAATGCCGGTGGTCAATCGAACTGTTGCAGGGCCGATCGGGATCTGGGCGGAGCACAATGATACAATGCCACAACGAGATACGGGTTGGATGCAGGTTTATTGCGAAGCGAACCAAGAAGTAGTGGATATGATAATCCAGGCATACAAGATCGCCGAAGATAAACGCGTACTTTTACCGATTATGGTCAATCTCGATGCATTTATTTTATCTCATACTGTTGAACCAGTAATATTCCCCGAGCAAGAGGAGGTGGATAAATTTCTGCCTAGGTATAGACCAACGCATGCCAAACTAGACCCTGACGAGCCAATGATAATAGGGTCTTTCTCACCTCCGGAATACATTCAAGAGATCCGGTACCAAACCGAAGAGAGTATGAATAATGCACGAGAAGTGATCCATGAAGTCAATGACGATTTTGCGAAAACTTTCGGTAGAGATTACCATGGAATGATAGAAGAATATCAAACTGATGATGCAGATGCTATTCTGATTACCCTTGGAACCGTAACCTCTTCCGCACGCGAGGTCGTAGATGAGTATCGTGCACAAGGTAAGAAGGTTGGAATGGTCAAACTTAGGTTTTTCAGACCATATCCAACCGAACAGATCCAAAGAATTGCAGAGAAAACCAAGGCGATAGGGGTATATGACCGTGCAGTTTCATTTGGTACTGGCGGTCCGTCGTGGATCGATACAAGGTGTGCATTATACGGTTTTAACATACCGGTAATTAACTATCTCGCGGGTTTAGGCGGAAGAGATGTAATGAAACAGGATATAAAATTAATGTATGATATGACGCTTGAGGCGGCTGAGAGTGGCAAGACGAAAAAAGATGTTGTTTGGATCGGTACAAGGGGGGTTGAGCCATGAGCATAAAAATGAAAGATCTACCAGATGAAGAATTGTTCGTAAAAGGACATACTGCATGTCCTGGTTGTGGGTGTCCGATTTTGGTACGAAATGCTATGAAAGTGTTCGGCAAAAATACAATAACATATTTTCCTGCGAATTGCCTGTTAGTATTTGGCGCGACCTATCCACATGATGCGTTTAAGGTGCCTTATTTACATGTTTTGTTTGAAAATTCGGCGGTTTGTGCAGCTGGCATACGACGTGCACTTAAACGGTTAGGCAAAGATGATGTTAATGTTGTTGCGTTTGCGGGTGATGGCGGTACTGCGGATATAGGTATCCAGGCACTTTCAGGGGCAGCCGAGCGTAACGAAGATATAATTTACATTTGTTATGATAACGAGGCTTATATGAACACGGGTATCCAGCGCAGCGGCTCCACGCCGTTCGGGGCTTGGACAACGACCACGCCTGTCGGCAAGAAAATCATGGGTAAAGAAGTGATGAAGAAAGATGTACCAAGAATAATGATCGCCCATGATGTACCGTATGTAGCAACAGCCTCAATAGGCCATCCCGCCGACCTGCTACGCAAACTCGAGAAAGCTCGAGATATGAAGGGTTTCCGATACCTGCAAGTTTTCGCACCATGTCCAACTGGCTGGCGTGCACCACCCGAAAAGACCGTGGAGCTAGCAAAATTAGCGGTTGATAGTGGAATGTGGACCTTGTTCGAATGTGAAAATGGTAAATTAAAAATTAATAAAAGACCAAAGATGACGCCGGTGAAAGATTATATCAAAATTCAGGGTAGATTTCGACATCTAACCGACGAGATGGTGGATGAACTACAGAATTGGGCTAACAAGAAATGGGAGCTCATGCAGAAAATGGAAGATGTTGAAGAAGAATAATGGTCTAGACGGTGTCTCATTATTGTACCAAACGCCTAAGGTAAAGTCTGTTGGATACCGAGCCCCATTATTTAAAGAGATTACCCTGATTCCCAACGTCATAAGGATACCCTTCTGAAGATTTTCACAAGGATTCCCTGGTCTCTATATCAAAAATACGATGCCGGGGCATCTTTATGGCTTTTATTTAGCTAGGGATCCTTATCATAATCTGTTAGCAGGGTATCTTCATGGTAATGAATTAAATAGAAATCTTTACCACAATGTGATGCCAGGGTATCCCTATGAAATTTATTTTACTGGCATCTTTACCACAATGTTATGTCAAGGTATCCTTATGACTTCAATTTAACTGTGTATCCTTACCACAATCAGACCGTTGGGTATCTCTATTCTATTTAATTAATCAGGTATCCAACATTTTCACAACCAAAACTATAAATCATTTCCTATTATTACTAACCAATGGTGTGGTTGATATATCAAAAATAGTTGAATGTGTACCTAATTTTAGCGAAGGTCAACGGCCTGAGGTCATCGATGAAATAATAACATCAATAACTTCTGTCGAAGGCGTACGATTATTAGACCGTGGATCGGATCCCGACCATAATCGATCAGTCATAACGTTTATCGGCGAGCCCGAGCCGGTCAAACAGGCGGCATTCAATGCTGTCCAGAAAGCCTCGGAATTAATTGATATGGAACAGCATAAGGGTGAGCATCCTCGAATGGGTGCGACGGATGTAGTGCCGATGATACCGATCTCAGGGATGACGATGGAAGATTGTGTAATCCTAGCTCAACAGTTGGGCAAGGAGATCGGCGAGAAACTTGAGATCCCAATTTATCTGTATGGTGAGGCAGCTTCGCCTAATTATCCGGATCGGAAAAATTTAGCGGTTGTACGTAAGGGGCAATATGAAGGCCTGAAGGCAGTAATAGAGACCGATCCGAGCCGCCACCCCGATTTTGGGCCTAAGAAAATGCATCCAAGAGCCGGGGCAACCGCAGTAGGTGCTCGCATGCCGCTTATCGCTTATAACGTTAATTTAGATTCGCAGGATTTGGATCTAGCTAAGAAAATTGCGAGTGCGATCCGTGAAAAAGACGGTGGGTTTCCATTTGTAAAAGCAATGGGGTTTGATATTCAAGATAAAGGTATTGTACAGATCTCAATGAACTTAACAAATTATTTGGAAACGTCAATTTTCACGGTGTTCAATGAGATCAAAAAGCATTGTGACGAGAACAAAGTCGAGATCCTAGAAAGTGAACTTATAGGTCTCGCACCTATGGATGCGCTTCTAGATACTTCAATAAAATATTTAAAGCTCAAGACTTTCAAGTCTAACCAGGTTTTGGAGAATCGATTGTGGGAATAGTGGGCATATGACAAAACAACTAATTGATAAACCCTTTAAGGAGTTAATCAATACAGTAAGTTCAAAATCCGCCGCACCCGGTGGCGGTAGTATAGCCGCTGCTGCAGGCGCATTCGGGGCAGGTCTAATTGCAATGGTATGTAGGTTCACGATCGGTAAAGAAAAATATCAAGAGCACTGGTCAGAATTTGAAACGATCTTGAGGGATGTAGAAACACTTCGAAATGAATTGGTTGAACTCATAGATAAGGATTCGGAAGCTTACAATGAAATTGTAACGATCTTTAAATCAAGATCCGAATTTAGTGATGAAAGTGCGTTCCAAGCCAAACTACAAGAAGCCTATAAATATGCTGCTGAGGTGCCTTTGAGCACAGCTGAGAAATCGTTTGAGGTTTTGAAGTTTACCAAAATTGCAGTTGAGAAAGGTAATGAAAATACTATCACCGATGCAGGCGTAGGCGCGCAAATGGCCTATGCTGGTACGGTTGGTGCGATACTCAATGTTAAGATCAATTTGGAATCGATTGAAAATGAAGAGTTTAAACTTAAAATCACGAATATTGTCTCAAAATTAGCTGACGAATCCAAAACCGTAATAACAACAATTATGAAAACTATTGAATCAAGATTATAATTAGTAGATAATACGATAAGGTTACCTTTTATTCTATCCAACTCACTTCCAATATGTCATCATTTTTTAATAGACTTCGAATAACGTGATCTTTATCAATAATTCTTGTGAAATTGACAAAGTACCTGAAGGATATGCACATCTCACGGTGTTTAAAGTTATTTAATGCAATTTTTAAACCTTCTTTTTCGAGTTTCGATTCTAATTTACTTTGGACATTAGGTTTGTCGCGAATATTGATTCTTAATAATTCTGGCTCGCGATATCTGAAGACCTTTTGCTCAAAATATGAAAGTAGAAATAAAATGATTACAATTAATAGTGATACGAAAATAGCAACTTCAAAGAGACTAACCCCAATAAGTAAGCCAACAGCTGCAGTTACCCAAATACTGGCGGCGGTGGTCAACCCTTTAATACTTGCGCCTTCTTTGAAGATCACGCCCGCACCCAGGAAACCTACTCCTGTGACCACCCCCGCTGCAATTCGAGTTCTATCTAAGTTAATTATTGTATCTGATGAGGCTTCATCGCGGGTAAAAAATGAAATTAACATGAATATTGTAGATCCCATACAAACCAGAATATGAGTTTATAGACCTGCAGGGTATTTAGTTATTTCGCGCTCGAAACCGATCAAGCCTCCAACCAGAATTGAAAGCCCGATCTTAAACATGAATTCGAGTATAAGTTGAAAATCCATAATCTCACCACATTGTAAAATGATTCACTGAATACCTAAATACAATTATTTTTTTTATATAAATATTTATAGCTAAAAATTAGGAGTTTTAATGACTTTTAAGCTCTTCTAATGCCATATCAAACTTCGCTAATCCCTCTATTAAGCGTTCTTGCACAAAATATGCAAACCCAACTCTGATATGATCTATTACCTCATCGCCAAAGAACCTCCCAGGTGCAATTAGGATCCGATATTTCTCCATCATTAACGTTACCAATTCATCAACGTCAATTTCTGGTGAAACTTTTGGGAAACAATAATTCAATGGATCTTGAAAGATCACTTCGAAAATATCACGATGTTTATTCAACCATTGTTTCAAGATCGGGGAGTTTTGGGTGACGAGTGCTCGTGTACGCTCGCGGAGCTGTTCTAATCTATTAAATACTTCAATTCCAACTTTTTCACCAACACATGAATTTATCAATGTGGTCAATGCGATAATATTTTCAGCTTTTTTCACCAGGTCTTCGGGACAGAACGCCCACCCAACCCTTATGCCGCCCAACCCGTAGAATTTAGTCATGCTATCTGTGGTTATTCCCCATTCAGGTGAGACAGAATATACTGTTGGGGGTTGCCTTTCGAACCCAAACTCTCGGTAAACTTCATCGCTTAGAACATAAGCATTATTGTCCGCGGCAATTTCCAAAATTGCCTTCAATTCATTTTTAAATAAACCAACACCAGTGGGGTTGTTGTAGTTCGTCATCATAATCATTTTAGTTTTTTTATTTACCAATTCATTCAACTCTTCGCTATCAACTTTAAAACCGTCCTCGAAACGCCTGGAGACGCGTAACACTTCAACACCTAAGGCCTCTGGGATACGTAATAAAGGTTCATAGGTCGGGGTCTCGACGATGACATTATCACCGGGTTCCAGAAGCGCTGCCGAGATCCCAAAGTTCGACATTGTAGAACCTGGCGAAAGAAGTATATTGTTCTCCGGTACGTCATAAAGTTCAGAAATTTTTGTACGCAGCTCGGGGTTACCTCCAAGTCCGGGAGGGCCAAGCTCGATATCTGAGATACTAAAGCCTAGCTCAGTTAAATTTACGGAGCGGGTGCTGCTATTAGATAAATCCAAATCGATCTTGGGATAATTTTCGGATAGCCAATCAAAATATTTTATTGAAACAAATTTCATGGTTTTGCCTCAAGTTAAATGAATATCGAGTAATCTTGATCTATGTACTTTAAGTTTGTGAAGGTTGAAAGTAGAAGGTCTTTGAGTCGGGAGTCAGGAGTCGAGAGTCGGGGTTCGGGATTCGACCATCTTCACCCAATTATTAACGCGAAAACACGAAAACGCGAAAGAATTTTTTTTCCATTAACTAACTTTCGTGTTCTTCGTGTCCTTCGTGTTATATTCTGGGTGGGGGGAGGTCGATTCCCGATTCCCGTATTTTGGTACTATATTCGATACTCCCGAAGATTAGCTATTTTCAAACGTCTAACTTATAATACAATAATTGTCCATTAAACCAAACTTTTATTTGAATATAAATCAATCTACTGTTGTAAAGGAGGTTCTCAAATGGGAGTACCAGTAGTAACAGGTGCAGTTTATTTTGATGAAAAAGGTGCTGAGAATACCAAGCCAACCCTAGCCGCCGCTAAAAGCCGAGCTGATGAACTTGGTATCAAAGATATTGTTGTGGCAACTACCTCGGGAAATACTGCACTCAAAGCCGCAGAAACCTTTGGGGAGGGTTATAATATTATCGCGGTCACTCATTCAACAGGTTTTGTAGAGGTGAATAAACAAGAATTGACAGAAGAGAACCGCCCAAAACTTGAAGAGAAGGGCGTTAAGATCGTTACAGGGACACATGCCTTTGGTGGAATTGGGCGCTCGGTTCGTATTAAGCTTCATACCTATCAATCCGATGAAATTATTGCATTCACACTTCGGATGTTCAGCCAGGGCATAAAAGTCGCAATTGAAATCGCATTGATGGCTGCAGATGCAGGCTTAGTTTCAACGGATCAAGAAATAATTGCGGTTGGAGGTACAGGCAGGGGTGTTGACTCTGCTTTAATTCTTAAACCCGCCCACACCCAGAACTTCTTCGATCTTAAGATATTGGAGATAATTTGTAAACCAAGAGAACCATAGATATTTTGGATAAATACGTGAATAAAAGAATTGATTTGGGGGGGAGAAATGTAATGGAAATTGGCGTAGTTGGTAAACCAAATGTGGGAAAATCAACATTTTTCAATGCTTGTACTCTTGCTGGTGCTGAGATCGCAAGTTATCCATTCACCACGATCGACGCGAATCGAGGGGTAGGGTACGTTCGAGTTCCGTGTCCTCATACTGAATTTGAAGTTGAATGCAATCCTAACAATTCGAAATGTGTTGAAGGTATTCGTTATGTACCTGTTGAAGCCATTGATGTTGCGGGGCTTGTGCCGGATGCGCATAAAGGTAAAGGGTTAGGCAATAAGTTTTTAGATGATCTACGCCAGGCGAGAGCCTTGATCCATGTCGTGGACGCCAGTGGCAGTACTGATTTCGAAGGCAATCCTTGTAAGGTTGGTGAACATGATCCAATCGAAGATATAAAGTTTCTAGAACATGAGATCACCTATTGGCTAAAGGGCATACTCATAAAGGATTGGCATAAATTATCGCGCCAAATAGAGCTTGACGGTAAGAAACTCGAAAGGTTGGTTGCCGAGAACCTGACCGGCCTTGGCATAAAAGAAGCCCATATTGCTAAAGCCGTTCGAAATGCCGAACTTAGCACAGAGAAGCCTTCCAAATGGACCGAAGATGAATTGCTCATACTGTCGGATAATATCCGCAAATTCAGCAAACCAATGGTGATCGCAGCAAACAAATGCGATATTGCGCCCGAGGACAATCTCAAACGGCTGCAGGAACTGGAAGATTATATCGTCATACCTACATGTGCAGAGGTCGAACTAGCACTCAGGCGCGCATTAAAATCAGAATTGATCGATTATAAACCTGGTGAAAGTGACTTTAAAATTATAAATGAATCAAAATTAAATGAAAAACAGCTAGATGGTTTGAAGAAGATCCGAAAGTTACTCAATAAATTTGGAGCTACAGGAGTGCAGAGATGTATTGAAGAAGTGGTTTTTAAATTACTGGATTTAATCCCGATCTACCCAGTCGAAGACGAGCATAAATTAACAGATCATGACGGCAACATCCTTCCAGATGTATATCTATTGGAACGCGGCAGCACAGCCAAAGACCTGGCATATAAGGTTCATACCGAACTTGGCGAGAAATTCATACGTGCTGTCGACGCACGAACTAAAAGAGTTGTTGGTGCAGAGCACGAGTTGCAAGAAGGAGATATAATAAAGATCGCGGCTGGAGTTTAATGTGGGATAAGGCGTCATTGTTTTGGTTTGTAGGATATTAACGCCATAAGTTAAGTGCGTGGGATATGGCGACATTATGTTGGTTTGTAGGAAAATAACGCCAATAGTTTGGTTCGTTGGATAATAACGCCTAATGTTAAGTGCGTGGGATAAGATGCTATCAGTTTTGTTCGTTGGACAAAAAATTTTAATTAACGATTAAAACGAACCAACTGGTTATCAATGTAATCCTACACATCAATAATAAGACAAACATATCCTACAAACTCACGTTGAGACAAACATATCCCACAGATCAATAATAAGAAAAACATATCCTACGAACTAAATGATAGGTAAACATATCCCACGAACCAACAATAAGACAAACTTATCCCACAAACTATAAAATTATCAGTGAAATCCCACAAATTATTTATTAACACTTTGAATCGGCAGATCGATCTCTTTACTATTCCGCCCTAACCGAGCTAGAATCATTCCGGTTTCACCCAAAAGAATGTCTCCGGATAACGCGCCGCTTAGAATCTGAACTACGACCCAACCGTGAGTTTTCAATTTAGAACGGATCGCATGTGAGGTCGGTACCAATGAATGTCCTTCGGTCAAACCTTTAAGTGCTTTACCAAGTTCACCGTGTTGTAATAGGTCAATGAGTTTTTTCTCTAGGTCGGAACTTTCCAGGGTAGCAAACAGTAAAGGCACTTTTCCTTTTATATTACCGCCGATAACTTTACCCCTGCCGCCCATACCACCGATATATCGCTCTTCAAAGGTCACTTGCTTCGAGATATTAAGTGACTTTTTAAAGGTTTGCGGGATTGGCAGCTCCTTAGATGCATCCTCGATACTTCGGTAGTAATCCAAAATATTTTTGTCAAAATTTAGAGTGGTAAGTTCATTTTTTAGGTATTCCATATCAAACCCGCGTGCACCCCAAACAGATATATGTTCACTTTCTTCGATCAAAATGTTTTTCTGGCCAAAGTAAAACAATAACGACGATAAAATACCTTTTACCTGTTCCGAGCTTTGTTTACCAATAAACAAGCTTATCCCTGGTATCAATTCCGGTAAAATAAGTTTCTTTTGATCGCGAAAGAATTTCAATCTTTTATTAAGATTGGAGATCTTGGTTTGTAATCGCTCGATCTCTTTGCCATAAAAATCTATTTGCTTCCATTTGGCTTTATCTTTATCACCTACAGTACTTAACATTTCTATTACGGATTTGCGGATCGCTTCGCCATTCACCCCACTTTTTAAATGTACTGGCATAGCTTTCAGGTTATCATTGATTGTTTTCTCATCCGTGGCGATCTCTTGCTCGATCCGTCGCAGTTCATCTTCGACTTCTTGGTTACATTCACTGACAAATTTACGGACCTCAACATCCAGTTCCCGTGCAAATTTATAAAGGTTATCTACCTCGAGTGATAATAGGTCCAAAATACCATCAAATAGATTTTCATTCAGCGTATCCAATGGTCGCTCAATGATCTGTTTGAAATCCTTTAAGCGGTTTGTTTCACGACCCAATACAATTGAGATCACAATTGAAATCTTTAGAATTTTTCGTTCCGGTATGCCATAGTCGGCTATCCATTCCTGTAGTTTTAATATTTTCGAAAACTTTGATAACAGCCAAAGATTATCTGCAACTGCACATAGCAATACAAGCCATCTAATGATCACATCTTTAGCCCATTCTTTATCATTAATAAAGGTGATAAACTCAGATTTACCGCCATTTTTAACATATAATAAATAAGTAACTAGAAGAGTTGCGGTTGTCGGAAATTCAGCTTCGACATTTTCAGGGGAGTAGATAAACATTCTGTCTGAAAATCTAAATTGTCTGCCATAAATCATATGGTGGTCGATGCAAAAAATATTCGGGTCTTCAAGCTGGCTCTTAGGTTGGATATCAACATAGAAATAAAGCTTTGACGGGTCATGTTCCATAGTTTCCAGCTCAAGGTGGGTAATGGGTCTCATATCATTAATGTCAATTACATATCCATATTCACTAAGTAATTTCTTGGTCAAGATCGCAGTTGATAATCCATCTACATCGTTATGGAACACAATCGTTACATTCTCAAAATCATTACGCAGATCTTTTAAATTGCGTAATAACTTCATACAATCTCCAGGCTTGATAGTGCCAACTTTGCCGGTGGTATCCGTAAGATCGTATATATCCAGATCTTGTTGGCGTAAATTACTCGAATCTTCTGAATTGTTAGGTTTACGTTTTGACAGTTCAGTTACCTCCATTTTATGAAAGCGAATAGGATTTAATTCATGATATAAAAAGCTTTATACCATGCGTTAAGTTACTGGCGCCTTTATATTATCTTTTGTCGGTCATAAGTTTATATATCTCACCTGCACTGGCTTTCGCTAATTGTTCCTGGTCGGTCTTTATAAGCAATTTGCCAGACGGATATATACTAATTTCAGTGCCCTTCTCAACTATTATCATTACTTTAGCATCACACACTTCTTTAAAACCCGCAGAGTTCAGATCTTTTTTTAAGGTATCAAGTTTTAAGTTCATTTTACGTTTCGGGATCGCTTCATACGCGGCTGTGGATTTACAGGGTTTCAATATAAAAAAATCAGTTTCCATCACAGTACACCCGTTCTATTTTTCTAATTTTATCTTTTCTATTGTATCTTCAATTAATATCTTTAAATCTACCTTTGTTTCTTCACCAAGTACACTCTTCAAATTTGCATAGGTCGAGGGTTTGTTTGGTACGATAGTGCAACATATACCAGGTGAGATCGAGATCTCGAATGTGCCGATCTCTTTCGCAATCCGTTCGATCTCGATTTTATCCAGCCCGATCAAAGGTCGTAATATTGGGAGGTTTACCGCCTCGCTCTCGACCATGATATTTTTCAAGGTCTGGGACGCGACCTGACCTAAGGATTCACCCGTAACGATCGCAGCGGCACCCTCCAGCTCCGCGAGCCGTTCCGCAGTTCTCAGCATCATTCGCCTACATAATACACACTGAAGGTTATGCCGGCATTCTCGTGCAAATGCCAATTGGGTATCGCCATGGGGCGCAATATATGTTTTTATATTTGTGTTACTAACCTTTTCAAGTTGTTTGATGTGTGTGATAGTTTTAATTAACTGCTTATCATCTGTAAAAGGACGGTTATCTAAATGAAGTGCTATTATCTCGGCACCCAGTTTCAGCATCAAATATGCCGCTACCGGTGAATCTATACCACCCGACATCAACGCGATTAACTTCACTTTATTTGCCCCATAAGTGTTGATATATCGAAGGTAAGAGTAACTACCTTTAAAAAATTATCTTTTATTGTATAAAGCCATAACACGGGAATTGGGAATTGGGAATTGGGAATGGGGAAACGGGACTTATTGTCTAATGAGGCCTGGTGGGCTGTGTTTAGTCGATTTGATAGAATGGGTACAAATTAAACATAGAGTCTCTAAAAATGATTTGTTATCATAGTATCAATTTAATGCCTTAGAATAACTTTTTTACAGTGGAAACAATTAATAATTCATTGGCAAAAAGGTTATTTCATGGCATTATGTTTTATATGACGTAAATTTGGGGGGTGGGGTGTTCCCATTCCCCATTCCCGATGTGGAAATTATCACCCATGCAGGGACTCAGAACTCCGTACACCGTGCCATTACAAAAATCGATCAAAACCAACTATCTGCCAATACAACCCCGGCGATTTCTCGGTGATCCATCTATTTTTTAGTAGATCATTAAATAATTCCTGGATCTTTGACAGCGTATAATCCGACCGTTTTTTAAGACGTACCTCAAATTCATCGAGGCTCCAACCCTCTGGGAATACATTATTGAGCTCATAAAGTATACTATTCAATAAATTACGCAGTTTATGTTTTTTCAAATGCTCGGATTCGCTACGCTGCTCTTCCAAATCATAATATAATCGATTGATCGGTGCTCTGAACTCGTCAAAGAAACGATTAATATTGCTGTTAAATAGCTCTTCGGCGGTATTTAACGAGTCGTCGATATTGGGATGTTTAGTAGATCTTAGTATTGAATGTGAGATCCTCACGAGATGCTCCCCAAGACCCCCAATTGGTGCCGTATCAAAAACAATCCCATATTTCATCAATTCATGTAACTCGTACCAATCCTTTTCTAATTTATCCATAACATTTTTCACAGCACCGGCTTGCGCAATAAAATCCAATTGCACTCTCGGGTTTTTTAGATAGTTATAGTATACAAAATGATTGATGTCCGGACCATATTCCAATAACTCATCCTCTTTTTCATCAAACACAATATCGTTTTTACTTATCAATAACGGCAGATCCGTGCGGGTAAGCAACTTTGCAGGCATTATCGGGTTTTGAACTAGTGATGCCAACGGCCTTTTAAAGATCGGGTCTAAACTTAATCCCCCTGTTGTAAGGTTCAATTCTGAGGTATCTTCAATATTGCTTGAATTTGCAAGGGGGTTAGACATCTCGCGTTTTGTTAAATAATCGGTCGCAGTGGCTAGATCATCTTCATATTCATAATAGAGATCCTGAGATTTAATAAATCTTAGTTTTAGATCATGGGTGCCATCGTACTCAAACTTTTTTGGTTTTTTATAAGGTTTCGAATTGGAAAAATAAGGTAATGGTAGCTCGATCAGATCTTTGGCCATAGTTGTAAGTATTTTATCGTCACAGCGATGTTTTAGATTCTTCGGGATAACCGGCGAGAGCGCATTGCCACCCATCCGCCCCTCATAAACTGGCGAGGAGAACAGCCAGAACAAAATACCACTTTGTACGGTTTCATGAAGATTAAACCGAGATTCCAGCATTTGGTTAATATCTTTCAGTGTGAGAATTGGTCTGGTAAGGTTGAACAGTTCCTCGAACCCCAACATTGATAATTCTTGCGTAACTAAAAACCGTGCACTACTGGTCTTAGATACTGTTTCGTGCGAACTAATTGTGGCTAAATTATATACTTTCGAAGTTAATTTGGCAAAATGTGCACGATCATAATCTTTTGTGGTTATCAAGTTCGTCGGGATAATTAGTGGTATTGCATTTGTAAGATCGGTTGGGGAAGCTGATATGATCGCAAGTTTGTAATCGCCAAGCTCTTCCTTAAGTTGATAATGGATCCGGTTGAATTGTGCAAGCACGCTTTTAGGGGCTGAATGAAGGAAGCCTCGAAGTTGTACTGTTTTATTGTCGGGAACTCTTAGTGCATTCAATGCCAAATGGAATTCTTGAGTTAGTATCTGCGATATTCGGTTCGGCGCGACTCGCATCAAGTAACGATATTCCGAACGTGTTATAGCCTCATGTGAATATAAATTCTCAAGCTCCTCCCTTGTAATCTTACGATACCCCATAGTTATCACATATATACATAGGGATATAAAAAAGATTATATTGGGGAGTTTTGTAAAATTATTGTTTGGAACTTTCCGAACAGTAAACAAAGGTTAATATATATGTATCAGTTATAATTTATACTCAATAAAAAACTTTATAAACATATTATTAAAAGAGAGGGCATAGTAATGGTATTTTTGGGCTCAGCTCCGGATAATGGCATAAAAATAACAATTGATCAAAAAACATTTAAAGTTCTGGCTTCTGAGACCCGAATCGGTATTTTAAAAAAATTAGATAAAAGCCAAATGACTGTATCGGATCTAGCTCGGGTTTTGGGAATGAGCAAAGCCACGCTATTTGAACATTTGGAAAAGCTCATTAAAATTAGTCTCATTAAAAAAATTGAAGACAACCGAAAATGGGTTTATTATAGGTTAACATGGAAAGGTAAAAATATTTTACATCCCGAAAGAACGAAGATCGCTATTGTTTTATCTATTGTTATTGTTTCATTTATTATTTTAGGATATCTGATTATATTAAATACCGGCATTAATATATTTACCCAAACACCAAGAGAACAAGATTCAATAGCACCTACAATTGAGTTATCGAAAGTAGATGATATTGATGAAAATGCTAATGAACCCATTGAGATCATTATTAATGTATATGATAATAAGGGCTTGGATGAATCGTCGTTGTCGATAGAATATACAATCTCAAATAACTACCAGGAGCATATTGAACTATTAGCCAATTGGCAAGATTTGTATGGTATAATTGACGGTGACCGGATTAATCTAATGCTTCCGATAACAAATTGGAATCAACATTCAAATAAATATATATATATTCGATGTTCAGTAAAAGATAACGCTGGTAATTTTGCAGAAGAAGTATACATTGAATACATAGAAAAAATTTATGAGGATTCATTTGACCTTTCGGTTGTGATCTCCGATATTGAATTTGAAGTTAAACCAGACGCATTTCAAATTAGAGGTCTTCAAACCATACCATTGACAATTAAAGTTCATAATACTGGTGCATTTGAAGTTCATGATGTAGAACTTTCAGTTTTCAGCAGGGACCCTGATACAAATGAAGATGGTATTGTCGATGATTTTAATACTTTGATAGAGACTAAAAATATTGATTTGATTGAAGGTGGGGATTTTAAAATTGTTGAACTTGAGGTTGAATTAAATTTATCACTATCAAAACATTTTTGGGTCACTATAGATCCAAATAATATATACAATGAATCCAATGAATTTAATAATTTAGTAAATGTAAATTTGGGTTCTGATCTTTCAACTTCAATAATACCAGAATTTCCGACCTACATGGGATTAATCATTGCGTTTACG
>CBDVCJ010000019.1:0-23786 GCA_965372445.1 uncultured Thermoplasmata archaeon
TTATATAAACTAATATTGTTATTTTTCAGTATTTTTTAATTATTCCATCTGCACTATTGTTAACAGCAGTTTTAATTTCCCTTAATGTCCCGCACTCTCAAGGCATATTATTCTCTTTACTTATAAGTTTCGACAAATTTATATATCCTTACCAGATACCAGATATAAAATGTTAGACTGTAACTAGATTTTAGATTCAAGATTAGAGATTTGAGTTCGCTATTTGATGGGGGGGATGGGGGGAACTCTAATCTCAAATCCCGAATCTCAAATCTCTTAGATAACTATAGGACGTAAAAAAATGTCAGCCAAACGAGTGGTATATCCAGGTGACGAGCTCGGTACTTCGGAAGAGTTCATGGCCGGTGAAGGTACCTACGAGAAAGAGGGTAAGATCTACGCAGCCAAGATCGGCGAGTTCGAGATCGATGCCAAGAGCCAGAATGCGATAGTCAAGCCGTTAACTTCAACGCCGGTAGTGTTGAAAATTGGCGATACCGTAATTGGCAATATCGATGACATCAGGTCTTCGATGGTATTTGTTGATATTCTCAAGGTTGCAGGTCAAGATCGCCAGATATCGGGTGAGACCAAGGGTTCGATCCATGTCTCCAAAGTTTCGAGAAGTTATGTGGATGATATCAGGCGCGCGTACTGGATCGGTGACGTTATTAAAGCCAAAGTTATACAGGCCGACCCATCCATCCAGCTTTCGACCGAAGGCGCTGAGCTCGGTGTAATAAAATCATTTTGTAAGAACTGCCAAATGCCGTTAATTTTAAAGGATAAGGATCTGTATTGCGAGGAATGTGAACGGGTCTGGCAGAAGAAGGCAGCGCCGGATTATAGAGAAGGGAAGGTGTAAATTTAGGAGTCAGGATTTGGGTTTGATTGTCTATTGTTAGAATCTAGATTTGGCTGCCTAATGTTAGGAGTCAGGGAACATATTGATTCCACTTTGGTTTCTCTTCAGATTTCTTTTTCTTTAAAGCTTTTCTTAGACCCAATAACATTTTCGTGATCTCTTCTTGGTTAGTTTGTATGCTCTTGAAATCATTATCGTCTAAATAATTTAGATCATTCGACAGCAAAATATATACACTTAATTCATTACAAGATCCCAATGCAATATTGACAAAACGTATATATTCAGCTAAACTTTTATTACCGTACCCTTCAGCGATATTAGCTATTATTGAAGTTGATGCACGCCTCATCTGTGAAGATAAACCATACGTTTCTTCCTTCGGATAGGTTTTCGTTAACCTATAAATTTTTAAGGTCAATTTATACGCTTTATTCCATACTTTTAGATTATGATATCCATTCAACATTTTTATTTCTCCAAATTTTTTTCAGTATGATGATTTTTTACTATTAGAAAATTAATTGGGGGGAGGGGTTTGTGAAAATATTAGGTTGAGGTTTTGGATAATCGTAAAAAATGGCGTAATGTCCCCTAACTCCTTACAATTGCCGATGAAGCCTCAATCCTGACTCCTGACCCCTAACCATAGCATACTCTAAAAAAACTCCGTTCTCTTCCTTCGATTAACCACCACAATAATAATTAATATGGTAACTGCCGCAATTACAATAATAATTCCAAGATCGAACCCGAAATTAATTTCGCCTTCGCTGTTTACTAGATCGAAAATTTCACCATCATCACCGTTCCCGTCACCTGGGCTTGAACCGTCCGTGCTGGTTTCACTTTTTAAACGAACGGTTAGGTCAAAAACCTGGGGGGTGGTGTGACCTTCGTTTTGTTCTTCCAGTACCGACTTTACCTGCAATTCAATATCATATGCACCATAACTATTCTTACCGGTTGGGGTTCTTACCAAGATCGAAATTTGATCGTTATTTTTCTCGGGGATGGCGATCGTGCTTGATTCAAGCGCAACTGAAAATGAATTTTGGGTTAGATACTCCAGATTGGTAACCTGGATCTCGTATGAATCGTTGCCGTTACCTTCATTATAAATTGAGAAGTTATAACATACCTCCGAATCCGGACTGCAATCCTGATAGGGCCGGTCACAACCAACTGAGAAACGGTAATATTGTTCAATTAGGATCGTGCCTTCAATAGATTGGATAGCGTACCGTAACGCGCCTGGGAATGCCATTGCAGTACCACCAATTGTAAGAATACCAGTCACATAAGAAGAGGTCTCGGGTGTTACAGATACTGTTGCGGCAAAGGGTACTTCCTCAGTGCCGGGTTGAAGAACCATTTGCGCTGGTGAGATCGTTACAGGCCAACCTTGATCCGTTGAACCATATAATTCCACCACTACATCTTGCACGCTTCCACCGGCAGCTAAATCGGCGCTTACAGTACCTGGAAAGGTAACAAGTCCTGATTCGCCTGGCCTCACATCTACCTCTTGAATCTCCTCACCCTCATCAAACTCTAAATTAACAACCGGCGGGCCTACAGCCACAATATTGTTTGGAATAAAAATTAAGATTAATGCCGATAGAATAATAATTGCACTACATAAATAAACGCACTTTCTCCCCATTATAGATAATAACGTAACTCAGAGATTAAATAATTTACGATTTTGTATATAATCTCGATATACTTTTCGAGCTTCATCTCAAAAAACTTAAAAACTAATAGAACTATATTATCCATGTTAAATTGGTTGGATATATGGGGGAAGGCGATTTGCAATAAATCCCAATATTACAAATACTACCAATATTCCAATAAAATCCCAATAGCAAAATCCCAATTAAGCTTCAATTTCAAAATCCCAAGATGTTAAGTTTCGTGATGTGGTCGAGGGGCGTAGGGCGTATCGCGATTGTCCACCTACGTCATTCGCCATTCACCTTTCGCCCTTCGATCGTCGTAACTATGAACTTATGATGGCAATATTGATATCTTCCACAAATATGCAAAAGTTACCAAATGGTGTGCAAAAATGAAGTTAAAAAAACAGCTCATTGTTATTGTTGTGTGTTCGTTAATATTAAATTTCGGTTTGATATTTCTTCCGTTAACAACCTCAAGCCCCTCTCAAGATCCGCGGGAGGTACAAGTCACGGCCTCGGGTACCTGGACGCAAAGCCACGGGCCATATTACATCGAAAATAATATCACCATCCCGTTCGGGAACACATTGAATATCGAGCCGGGTGTCGTGGTTTATTTTAACGGCGATCATTCTATTTATGTTGAGGGCACGCTCAATGCACTCGGGAATGCAACTAGCAAGATACTTTTCGACCGCAATATCACCAACCCCTCGGTCACCAACTGGAGCAGCCTTCAATTCAACAACACAGGCAAGGGTATTTTGGATCACTGCGATATTAACAATGGTGGTTGGGCAGTGAATTTGGATGGCGCTTCTGGCATAGTAATAAAAAACTCAATAATAAACGGCTCTTACACCGGTATAAAAATGTACGATAATTCAAATGATCATCAGATAATTAATTGTACTTTAAAATGTAATATGTATGGTATTCGTATTTCAACTTCTGATAACATCAGTGTAATATTAAGCAGCATCTCCAATAATTTCGTATTAGGCATTAACTGTGATCTTGGCACCAACATTACGATCGATAGATGCAATATCTCGTTCAATGGCGGGATTATGGATGCTGGAATAACTATGGTTTCGTCAACTTTCGTTAATATTAGCAATAGCAATATATTTTCAAATAATGGGCACGGAATCAGTATTTATCAATCGTCATACAATTATATTTCTGATTGTGAACTTTTTAATAATGATGATATTGGTGTTTTTATTAGCCAATCTTCGTTTTGTAATGTTTTCAATAGTGAAATTTATTATAATTCTGGCGGCGTAGCAATTTCGGGCTCGAATAACTGTAGTGTTTTTTATTGTGAATTATATAATCATAGTAAGGGCGTAGTGATTGATGGTGGCAGTTCAAATAACCATCTTGCCGGGAACGAGCTGTATCTTAATAATCAAGGTATAGCGGTTTTGTTTTCATATAATAATCTTATCGAGACCTCGAATGTTACTGATAGTTATGTATGTGGCATTAGGATAGGCCACTCGGACTATAACACGATTTCACAGGTTAATATTGAAGATACAGATGAGTACGGGTTGGAAATTTTTAGGTCTAACTATAATAATATTTCAAATTGCAATTTTTCATTTAACGGTTTGAGCGGTATTGAGATTTTTGATCACTCAGGTTACAATAATATTTCGGGTTGTAATTTCCTGCATGATCTTGCATATTATTCGACCAAAGGCATAGAAATTTACGAAGGTTCCGATAATAACCAAATTAGTAATTGTTATTTCAAGGGTTATTGGAAAGCGGTACGCCTTCAAGATGTAGAATTTAATTTTGTAAAAGACAGCGAGTTCGATCAAAATGATGTTGGGGTCGAGCTTGACGATGGCGCTGATTATAATACCTTAGAGAGACTTATACTGAAAAATCATTACATGAGCGGTATCGAGCTTCACAGCTCGGATTATAATAATATTATCGATTGTGAAGTCTCACATAATTACCAAGGCATATATCTCATGAATTCCAAATATAATGATATTAGAGACTCTGTAGTTGAAAACAACGACATTTATGGAATTGCTATTATATGGTCACGCGACAACACGATCGTGAATACAAATATTAAATTTTGTAATAACACTGGTTTGACCTTTTCCAATTCTAATTCAAATGAAGTTTTAAACTGTAATATTTCCTACAATAATAACTATGGAGTGATTTGCTATTATTCGGCGTATAACCTTATTTTGTATTCCGATATTTATTATAATGACGCTGGTATTTATTTATACGATAGTTCGAGTGTTGATATATGGAATAGCGCAATAACAACTTACTTTTCATCGGATTATGATTTCTATTTTAAAGAAGATTATGGGGATGGCGGCGAGACTGCAAGTAGTGTGACAGCTGTCAATACAACATTTAACCGCGATAAAGTTCATTTTGATTACGCGGATGATTCTCATCTGTTTGTTAATTGGTTTCTTAATATCAAGGTCGTGGATCCGTTAAACAACCCGCTGGGCAATATCCCGATCTACATTTGGAACCAATACGAAGGCTATGAAGATAGGCGTTTATATTTCTCGGAAACCGATGGCTGGATAAGATCCATCGTCTGCGAGGATTACATTAGGTACCAATCTTACCAAACCAATTACAACCCCTACACTATCAGCGGCAGTATTCCCGACGTTGGTACAAGCGAAAAGGAGATCGTCATGGACCATACCCAAGATCTGATATTTGTGATGAGCCCTACAGATATTGTTCCGACCGATATCGTGCTGTCAACAAATTATCCACTTGTTAATGAGTGGGTTTTTATTAATGCCTCGATCTATAATAGTCACAACGAACCCCTAAGCAATATCGATGTGAAATTTATTATTTTCAATGAATATTTTGATATATATTCGACTACCGAAAACCTCGACGAGATCGGGGCTTTCAGCACCGAGACCGCCTCAATAACGTTCAACTTCACTCAGGCCGGAGAATACACGCTCGAGGTCATTGTTGACCCCTATAATTTAATTGAAGAGTCCAATGAAAGCAACAATGTGCTCGTTAAGACTATTACGGTTTACTTAAAACCCCTAGCGGTCCTGGAGGTCTCATCGACCATCACAGGTATCAATGTACCAGTATATTTTTACGGCAATAAATCCACCAGCGATACAGGTACGATCATCACCTATATATTCGATTTCGGGGACGGCAGCCCGAAATACCAATCTCCATCGTTCGTTGCAGACCATACATATACGACAAAAGGTCTTTATCGCGCAACCTTAAAAGTCCTCGATGAAAATGGCAAAGAGAGTGACGAAGCGTCGGTCTTTATCGATGTGAAGCGCTCGGTTTTACCAAACCAAAAACCGCTCGCGAATTTCACTATCACCCCCGCTTGGGGCTATGTTAATACATCTTTCAGATTTGAATCTACCTCAACAGCACTAGATGAAAATGGTTTCATTGATTCTTATTATTGGAGATTTGGCGATAACCAAACCGCTAATTGGATCAGTGGATGGCATACTTACACAGATGATCGGGTCTATATTGTAAGTCTTGTGGTTTGGGACGAGGATAGCGATCAAAGCGATTACTGTAATAAAACGCTTCGGCTACGCAACCTAGCCCCGATCGCCAACCTTACCCTCAGCAAATATACTGTCAATATAACAGAAGCAATAGAATTTGATGCCTCGGGCACGATCGATCTGGATGATTCGCTTGAGGAACTTTCGTCGAGGTTCTATTGGGATTTTGGTGACGGAGAGGATCCCTATAGTGAAGACCCGGCAAATTATATTGACGGCGCTTATGATAAAAAGACCATTTATTCATATTCAAGTGCCGGTACTTATAATGTGACCCTGACAGTATTTGATGATGACGGCGCAATGAACCAAACACAAGTGGTAGTTAGGGTCAACGGCCCGCGCACTTCCTCAAGCACGGGCGAAGGCACTACAGATAGTTGGTTCAGTGGAAATACCGTTTGGGCCGTGGTCATTATTTCGTTTATTGTGGCGATCGTTTTGGCGGTGTTCATGCTAGTTTTATATCGCAAGAAACGCACCGGTGGTAAACCAACTTCCCCAAAAGCTAGGACTTCGATCCCAAAAGGCGATCTCACGGAAACTGAGATGTATGGTGGAAGTGAAGCTTACGACTCCGCGGTTTATCCTGAGCTTGTAGACGGCATAAAACCGAAAGAATTAGAGATCGGTGCACATGACGAGCTCTCACCGACCGCGATCTCGCCGGTGCGCCACAGGAAGAAGGGTAAAAAGAAACGAAAGTCCCAGCAACCTCCGGAAGATTCTGAGGAGCCGGAGTTCAAAGAGAACGACGAAGAGGTTGAATGGGATATGGAATCCGCAGTGCCTGAGGAGCTGGAGGCCAAAGAAACAGCGACGACCATAGAATATCCCGAACCGGAACCCTCGGAAGTGGAGTGGGAACCCACGACGGAGGGCGAGGCGCCTGAGGGGTTGGAAACAGTTACAGAGCCGGAGGCGTCAGATACCGCACCCGTACGTTTATCAACGATGCCGGCAGTTTCAGCGCGTGCCAAGGCGAGCTGTAGATGGTGTGAACGCGAGATCTCGGGTAAGTATATCAAAGGCCGCCGCAAGAAAGATCCGAAGACCGGGGATGAATTTTATGTTGAAGGCCCGTTTTGTTCGATGAAGTGCTCGGAAGAATTTATTAAATGACAATTTTTAGGATTATTTTAATTGAAACCCCAATGGCAAAACTCCAAAAACCAAGATACAAATTCCAAATAAACTCCAAACACCAAATTCCATTTAAATTATTGTTTTGGTCATTGGTATTTGGGATTTGTTTGGTGCTTGGCATTTGGTTCTTGGTACTTGCACAATTTGGTAGTATTGTTAATTGGGATTTCATTGGATTATTTGATTATTGGTAGTATTGGATTATTCAGATAAATAATATATAATTAATTATTTGAGGTTATAAATTTGAATGATAAGCCAAAAGACTACCCACGATACATAACTCCAGATTCCGCGCCATTCGACCCTGTAGAGCTAGTAAGGCGAACTGAAGCATTGGTTTGCCAAAACGATGCCCGTAAATATACTAGCTTTTATGCAACCGGGGTCTATGGCGGTATTGCGACCGGGTACACTGTCGGGTGCTGCCTGAGGTGTATATTCTGCTGGGTGGATTGGTCGCGCGATTTCCCGGAGGAGCACGGCGAATTTTACAGCGCGCAAGAAGCATTTGAGAATTTACGTGATACCGCCCACAAGTTCAAAGTGCACAAGCTGCGTATCTCGGGCGCGGAGCCCACACTTGGCAAAAAGCACCTGCTCGGGTTGCTGGAATATGTTGAGAACTCGGAATTCAAATTATTCATTCTTGAAACCAACGGCATTTATTTTGGAATAGATCAAGAATATGCCAGGGCGCTATCAAAATTCACCAAACCTCACATCAGAGTCGGTTTGAAGGCCGGTACACCCGAAGGCTTTCAAGATCGGACTGGGGCAAGCCGGGATTGCTTTGAGTTGCCCTATCAAGGCATCAGAAACCTATTAGATGCAGGCGTGAGCTTCCACGTTGCCAGTATGAGCGCAGACCCACGATTTATGGGTAAAGCCGAGCGCAAGAAATTGATAGTGAAATTATCAGAAATTGAGCCACAGCTGGCGTTGAATTTGGAAGAAGAGGTGGTTGATCACTATAATACAACATTAAAAAGGCTTCAATATGCGGGGTATGATGTGAAAAATATGAAGGATTAATTGATTGTTAAAAACTCAAGTTCGGGAGCGCGGGAACCGGTATTCGGTGCCCCCCTCATTTTAAACCGCAGAGGACGCTGAAGGCGCTGAATTATTAGATAAATTGAGAGGGTGTTGGGTATGGGGTGTAGGGTGTCGGGACATTTCAATATACCCTACACCCGACCAGCTACACCCTCACAATTGGTTCTTCAGCGATCTCAGCTGTTAAAAGTGGGGGATGGGGGGTGGTCAATTCCCAATTCCCGGGTAATGGTGTTATTTTCGATACTCCCGATGCTCCCGTCTGAGGTATTTAATCAATCAAACTCCCGATACTTTGGGAAAACCGTAGGTTTTTTCAAAGCGAATATAAAAATTATGATAATGGCGGCAGCTTATTATATAATCTGCCTTGCATTGAAAAAACCACACTGGTTTTTTCAAAGTAGAGGCAACTTGGCGAAGCAAGTTGCCGCAATAGACGATAATTAGTCTTCTACTCCCGGTTTTAAGCATATAGTCCAAAAACTGTTCCAATATCTTTATATATAGACATCTATTTTTCATTAATGTCTGAATTATTGTAACAAGCAATAGGTATCAATGGTGGGTTTAATTGAACGCCAATAAGGGTATCAGCATAACAGTCAAAGATAAGATTTTTCTACATCTTCTGAGCTACACCAAATACTCAGATGAGCTTGAAGTTCCTCCCGAGGTGACGCAATTAGGTATTGCTCAGGCTATCGATGCACTCAGGCCCCATGTTTCGCTGGCGCTCAAGGATCTGAAGGAACAGAACCAGGTGTCGGAGCGTAAAGCAAACGTTATGAAAGGCAAGCGCAAACAGAAAGTGTATTTTATCGAACCTGATGGTATGGCAAATGCACTGGCACTCAAAGCCAAGGTCGGTAATTTGAAGATCTCCGTACGCGATAAGAGCGGTCTTAGAAAGGGTCAAAAAGTCATGGACATTTCGAAGAGCTTGAAACTGGATCTGGTGCAGATCCTAAACTCGGTTTCGGATGACGGGATACTAGACCTTACAACGACCGTTAAAAAGCCTCAGCCAACCCCGTCCCCGGCCATTGCCACGCCCAAGCTCGTTAAACCACCGGCCGCGTCGCCAGTCCCACCCCGACCCGTACCGAGTGCCGCGCCAGCGCAACCGCGCCCTACGGTCGCAGCCGCAGCGCCGCCGGGCCAGAGTTATTACCAGCAGCAATACCCTTATTATCCGTATGCTCCGGGTTACCCACCCGTGATGTCGGAATGGGAACAGCAGCGTGCAATTAAGAACAATAAGATCTCCTTCTCAATGGGATATATATTTATTATACTGGGCGCGTTGTTGGGAATTCTGTTTATTGACAGCGAAAATTTCATTGAATTGATCTTTGGGATAATATTCTTTATTTTGGGAATAGTGATTTTGCCGGTGGCAACTGTTGAATTGTGGTATTATGAGGACCTGCGCAGGTATCTGCTTACACTGGTAACGATCACTATCTTCGCGATCGTCATTTTCTTCTATTTCGCAATTATAGAGGCAACCTCAGATGCAGAATCGTTTATTTTCCGCTACGAAACTTTGAGCTGGTTTGTTATTATCGGCACTTTTTTCGGGATATTGACGCTGGGTAAGTTCATCCCGCAGACCACCCGTGCAGAGTTCGGCAAAGTTATCGGGATCGCATTGATGATCTTCGCGCCTGTGGGCGCAATTATTGATTATATCAATATGTTCACCGCGATCTTCTGGATGATCATCGCTATTGCTGCGATCTTTGTCGGCAACGAGCTCTCTGAAAGTGATGTAAAACCGGAAAATTTGAGTCAGTCCCTAAAAGCCATGCATTCATCAATTGCAATGGGAACAGGGCTTGGCATTATCTTCTGCCTGGTTTCTTTTGGCATGATCGGGGCGGTTGAAACTTCGCTGCAATATCTATTGATCATTATATGGTTTGTAACTGCAGCCACACTCATGATCGCACCTTTCAAAGGCCATTCCGAAAAAATGATCGAAGGGTTGGCGGCTGCATTACCGATCTATATCGCGGTACTGCTGCTATTTTTCGGGATCTTTTTAATATACTATAACAGATCGATCGAAGGCCTAATAGAAGTTTTACTTGCAGCTCTTGTTGGTGGATACAGCCTCCGCAAAATCGCTAAGACGGTCCAAAATAAATATTCGATCGCGATCGTTACATTGTTTTTGGTCGCGGAAGTTATGAGTTTGATGCAAATACTTGTGGGGTAAAATGTCTCGAAGCGGGATTCGTACCACGGGACTCGGGAATCGACTTCACCCACCCCGCCCCTTATTTTAACACGAAGGACGCGAAAAACACGAAATTTATTGTTTGGAAAAAAATTCTTTCGTGTTTTCGTGCTTTCGCGTTAAAAATTGGGGTGGGAGGCTGTCGATATCCCGTATCCCGAACACCGAATCCCGATAATTGACCGAAAGTTTTAAATGCATTTCAAAATTCCGCACAAAACTGTTTTTATAGCATTAAATCTATTATAATTAGTGGGAAAGTCCTATGAATGCTCGTGCCGTCGCCGTGGGGGTCGCAATAGTCATCGTTATTGGCGGGTTTGTCGGTTTCATCAGTTTTGAAGCTGAGATCGTTGAGGCGAGTGGGGGGTCGATACTGTATGTAGGTGGGACTGGCGGTGGGAATTACAGCACAATACAAGAAGCGATCGATGCGGCGAGTCCTGGGGATACGGTGTTTGTGTATAGTGGTACGTATTATGAGAATATAATAATAAATAAAACAATAAATTTGATTGGAGAAGATAAAGATGCTACTATAATCAACGGAAGCGGGTTGGATAATGTAATTTCAGTAAAAGTAGATTGGGTAAATATAACAAGTTTTACAATTATAGGTAGTGGTACATCAAGTTGGCATAATCATGGTATTGAACTTTATGAAGCTAATAATTGCAGCATTTTAAACATTAACTGCGTTGGGAATGGAGGAGGAATATTACTTTACCAATCTAGTGAAAATATAATTAAAAATAATGATATATTCAATAATACGTTTGGAATTTCGATTGGATCTTATTATGTAAAAAATAATAAAATCATGTTTAATAATATTTTTAATAATTCGAATGGAATTCTTATTTGTAATCCTACAATGCCTGGGCCGGGTAAGAAAGCCAATTCAGGACACCTAATATATCAAAATTGTATTTATAATAACTCAAAGGGAATATTCTTAAATGTTATGGATGCTGGTAGTATTGACGATGTAGAGATAGCCTCGAATTCTATTTTTAGTAACGATATTGGAATTGAATTTGAAAATAGGGGTTGGAGAATTTTTAATACTATAATATCAAATTGTTCTATTGAAAATAATCGTGTTGGAATACTAATGGATCAAATATACTGGAGCAATTTTATTATTTCCAACAATTTTGTTAATAATAATGAATATGGAATTGAATTGAACAATTCTGTGTTTAATTATATTCTACAAAATAATCTAATCAATAATAATAACGGCGGCTTCCAAGGTTTCGATAACCTCGGGGCTAACTTTTGGAATGATAGTTATCCCTCGGGTGGAAATTATTGGAGTGACTATGCTGGTGTTGACCTATATAAAGGCCCAAATCAGGATCAATCTGGTAGTGATGGAATTGGAGATTCGCCTCATAATAAAATTGGTGGTATAGGCATGCAAGATCATTATCCATTCATGTCACCTTTTATTATTAAAAATGCAACAATTGAGGTTCCGTCGGTGCCTGTTAATCTAAATGTAAGTGCTGGAAATGGTCATATCAATTTAGCATGGGAACCTCCTGAGTCAAAAGGCAATTTATCAATTATTAAATACAATATCTTTAAAAGTAATATATCCGGCAGTGAGATATTTTATACTGAAACCGGAAAGTCATTATTTTTCAATGACACTAATGTTGTTAATGGTGAGCCATATTATTATAAAGTAAGTGCCCAAAATGGATTTGGCGAAGGGCCGTTATCTAATGAAATCAATGCAACACCTAAAGGACTGTCATTATCACCTTGGAATCTTAAACCAACCACTGGGAATGGTTATGTAAATCTTTCTTGGCAACCCCCGATCTCAAATGAAGGGTCAGTCATAACAAATTACAAAATTTATAGAGGTAATGCTTCAGGAAGTCTAACTTTATTCACTCTAATTGGAAATCAATTATTCTACAACGATACTAATGTAACCAATGGCCTCACATATTACTACCAGGTCAGCGCCGTGAACGCGGTCGGCGAAGGCCCGCGGTCGAATGAAGTTAATGCCACGCCGATAAGAATATCAAGCATTTCCCCCACAATTATAATAAACAATGATTGGGCTTTAACAGGAACTGAAGCCTATATTAATGAAACCATTATCTTAAATGGCAATTTGACAATTGAAAATGGAGGATGTTTGACCTTTAAAAATGTAACCTTATTAATAAATTGTTCAGCAAACGGAACATATCATATCGAAGTTAATAATGGCGGAACTTTCTATATTTATGATTACGATAATAATTCTACAACAATTAAAGATACTTCCAATATTACAAGCTATTTCTCAGATGGTAAACATCGTTATGGTTTCTGGGTCCAAGAAGGCGCAAAATTCGAAATGCATAATAGTGTTTTACGCGAATGCGGATGGACTTATCCTTGGACATATTATGATTTTAAAATTGCGGGGTTGTACATTAATACTAATAATGCTATTATTGAAAACTGTCTCATATCGAATAACTATTACGGAATTTTTTTAAATGGTTCGGATTCAAATATAATTTCTAATAATACAATTACCGAAAGTATTTACGCCATACGTTGTCATTTGGCTAATAATAATTCCATTTATGGTAATAATTTATCAAATAATTCAGCTGGCTCTTTTTTTACTTTTAGCAATTATAACCAATTTCATAATAATTCTTTAAATAATAATTATATTGCATTCGATTCTAGTCATTATAATGATATATCAAATAATGATCTTAAGAATAGTGGAGGTATAAGATTCAAGCAATCAAAAGATAATAAGCTTAATAATAATTTAATTTCGTTAGATAATCCATATGGGATAAATCTACAATATTCGACTAATCATGAACTCACAAACAATAAAATGATAAATAATGGAATAAAGATCTGGGGACATTTACCAGAACACTGGGATTCACATATAATAAATAATTCGAACACAGTGAATGGAAAACCTGTAATTTATTGGAAGAATCGTAACGATGAGGTTGTGCCTCAGGAAGCAGGGCAAATAATTTTAGCCAGTTGTTCTAATATTTATATTGAAAAGTTCAATATTAATAATGTTTCTTGTGCAGTTCAATTTGGTTTTTCAAATGATATAATAATTCGTGATAATAATTTCTCTAATAATCATGATGGTATTGTCTTTATGTATTCATCAAATAATATTATTGAAAATAACATTTGTAATTCAAATAGAGATTCTGGCATACATTTTACTGAAAGTTCTGTTAATACAATTACAAATAATACATGTAATTACAATCAATATAGTGGGATCAAACTTTCTTATTGTGATAATAATATAATTTCAAATAATAATTGTAAAATTAATAATTTTAATGGTATTGAATTATATTATTCTGTGGAAAATACGGTTTCGGAAAATTATGTAGCACTGAATAATAGGAATGGTATTCAAATTCAAGGTTACTATACAAATGTTGTTATATATAATACTGCAGCATATAATAATGACAGTGGCATAGCTGTTTATAATTCAGATAGGTGTGAAATAATTAACAATAATGTCTCATTAAATAATTATTCTGGAATTTATAACACTGGTTCGGACGATAATATTATTGCTAATAATTATGCATTGTTAAATAATAAATTTGGTATTTGTGTAACAGATTCCAATTATTTGAATATCTCAAAAAATTATTTGAAAGATAGTGATTATGGGATTTTTTTTATGTTCTCTAGTTGGTGCACAATCTATAATAATATTTTATCAAATAATGGAATTGGAATTGAAATAAATCAATCTGATGGTAATACTCTCTATTATAATAATTTCATTTCAAATTCACAACAAGCATTTGATAATTCAAATAACCAATGGGATAATGGTGTAAGTCGCGGCAACTACTGGTCCGATTACACCGGTGTTGACGCAAACGGCGACGGCCTTGGCGACACTCCCTACATCATCGACGACGACAGCCAGGATAATTATCCGCTGATGGAGCCTTGGAATCTAACAATCCAAGAGCCAACTGATATAATTATCACACTCGAGCTTGATAAGACCGAATTTTACCTTAATGAAACCATTTCTGGCTCGATACATATAACTAATGAAAATCCATTTGATATTGCCTTAAATGATCTACCCTGGCAAATAATGGTGGGTATATTTTTCAATATAACAGCTTTGGATGACAATACATATATTGACTCGGTTTATAATCGTGCTCCAATCGAAGTCGACGCTCTAAGCACACTAACGATCGCCTTCGAGCTCTATGAAATGAACACATTATCCCCGGAGGCAAGCGGCTCGTTATATTTACATTTACCAGTTGGCAATTATACGATATTTTCATATTTCTATTATGGAAGTTCTACAGAATATGAGATATTAGAATCCAACCCCGTTAATTTTAGGATCTTAGATAACCCCCCGCCCACACCCGGCAGTAATGGTAATGGCGATAACGGAGACTCGATTTCAGGTACCGACGATTATACCACCACTATCATCTTCGCTTCAACTGCGGGGTTGGTGTTGTTTATCATAATAATCTCGATCTTTATTTCAGGAACTGAGATCGGCAAGTATAAATTCGCTTCGATGTTCGTCGCACCGCTCTACTCCAGGGATCTCAAGAGACGCAGGCGCAAAGGCAAGGAGCTCTACCTCCGCGGCAAGATCCACGGTTATATCCTCGGCAACCCCGGCGAAAATTACACCGCCCTAAAAACCAAACTCTCGCTCACCAACGGCGCTCTTGCATATCACTTGAAAGTTTTAGAGCGTAATAAGGATGTCCGATCCGAACGCGACGGGGTGCTCAAACGGTTCTATCCCTACGAAGGCAAGATCACTGCCGAAATTTTAGAATTATCTAGGTTACAGAAACGAATTCTTAGATTTATCAAACAGACACCAGGTATATCGCAGACTGATCTATCAAAAAAGCTTAACGAGTCGGTCCAGCGAGTCAACTACCATGTGCTGCTGATGGTCGAGGCGCGGTTGATCAAACTGGAACGGGATGGGAACAAGACAAAATGTTTTATTGTCGATTGATTGCATTAATGCAGGATTGGTAATTTATTGATTTTTGGCGTTGGATTGCCCAAATAAAAAATAACCACACGATTCAACTTAAAAAACGCTCCAATCTATTAAATTAATCAATGGGCAGGTTAACGCATCAACCAAATGAAATTCAGATCCCACGCCTAATGGCTATAATTTGCCAATCCTATGCCTTTCAGCAAAGATATAACAATCCCACACCTTCAAGCGTTATATAGGCAATCCTACAAATACACAACCTCCAGCAAAATAATTATATAAATAATGCCATATCCCCCGCCATGACCCGAAATTGTCCACGTTGTAATATCGAAATGAAAATACTAAATGTCAAAGATGTGGAAATTGACGCCTGTCCTAGTTGTGCAGGTATTTGGTTCGACCAATCGGAACTGGATAAAATTATTGGTGCAGAGAAGATTTCGCCGGAATCAATGATGTTCACCGCGCCGCACGTTACCAAGGTCTTGAACTGTCCTGAATGCAGTACCAAAATGAAATGCTCGACCCTCGAAGACCTGACCTTCGACTACTGTGAAACCTGTAACGGTACCTGGCTGGATGCCGGTGAACTTACCGAGCTCGGCTCGATACTCAAAGATATGCCGATAACGGCAGAAAATGCACCCTACAAGGTCGAGGAGGAGAAAAGCGATAAGTTTCTTGGAAAAATAAAACGGATCTTCAGCAAATCCAAATAAAGAACCCATTTGAAAGTTCAACCACACACTTTTGACATTTCAGGCCTTACGCAGTTTTAGTCTTTTTAAGATAATAATAATGAAAATTAAAACAATAATTAATACAATAGTTATTTTTAAATAGGGTGGATCTTGGGTCTTAGGTTCAATTTTCGGCTCTTCTACATGCACAACCAATAACACCTTATTATTATTTTTATCGAGCTCCGGCACTTCATCGAAGGGGTCTAGGATCACATATAAACTGTATTGTTTGCCACCTTCGGACGGTGTCCAATGCATTTCGAGCGTTTCTGTTTGCTGAACACTGAAATTACCACGGCCAATATCGATCGAGGTCGCATTCATGATCTCGTACGGGTCTTCCGAATATAGACCGACCCATGCACTTACATCGATGCCGCCGATATTAATTAAATTAATTGTAATTACGATCTCCTCGCCCGCTTTTGGCACGAGATCTGAGAGCGTTACGTCATTAACCGATAGGGTCAGCTCCGGTAAATATCCCGCTTCCAGAACCTGCATAGGTAAAAACATTTTGGCGCGCTCTAGATTGAACAGTGAAACCCCGCCATTGGTGCCGAACCACATCACGTTGCCGTCTTGCGCTATGGAATTCACAAAATTATTGGCTAACCCGTCACTTGTAGTAAAGACCTCCCAGGATCCCTGGGTTTTATTATAGCGTGAGATCCCGCCACCTGTGCCGATCCATAAATATTCGGGCGTGTCCAGAATGTCATAGACGCGGTTCTCGGGTATGCCTTCAGAGGTCTCTTGGGTCAGGGTAAACCATTGGCCGGTGGTTGCATTGAAATAACTTGCGCCCCCATTTGTTCCGGCCCAGATCACACCGTCCACAAGCGCGATGCATTTCACGACATCATCGCCAAGCCCGTCGTGGGTTGTGTAGGTCGTCCATTTATTGGTCGCTTTATCGAGTCGGGACAGGCCTTTATTGGTCGCAAACCAGACCGTGTTCCCAATTACCTTGATATCTGCCACCCAGTTATCCGCCAACCCATTCCCGCCTCCGGTTTGGGTTTTATAGGTTATCCATTCATTGGTGCTGTGGTTGAACAAACTTGCACCGCCATCGGTCCCGAACCAGATCTGGCCCGCGGGTTCATCAACTTCGATCGCCAATACATCTTCGGCAGCCAACCCATCTTCGGGCATGTATTGAGACCATGAATTGCCATTTTTATCGTAAACCGCCACGCCGCCGCCATCGGTCCCGAACCAGACCAGGTTTTCAGGGCGGTCTATTTCAATATCGTACACAAAATTATTCGACAGCCCGTCGTCGGTCGTATAGGTCAGCCATTCATCAGTATTTTTATCGTATAGGTTCACGCCCCCGTAGGCACCCACCCATACGTTATCATCATCCAGGGTCACTATACGAATATCGTTTGCCGCCAGCCCATTCGAAGTTGAAAAGGTCTTCCATTGCTTGGCCTGGAGATCGTAGCGCGTCATACCGGCATCGGTACCGATCCATACGAGCTGGGACGGTGGTGGCGACATTGTTAAAGCCGTTATATTATTGGAGGCCAGCCCGTCTTCGACCGTCAGGGTTTGGAAACCGTAAAAGCTGCGATAGATGCTCAGGCCGTCAGGCGTGCCGAACAGCACCAGATCTTCTGCGTGGGAGGTGGTAATACTTGTAATGTAATTATCAATTAACCCTTTGGTTTCGGTGAAGTTATACCATAGACCATAGGGTTGGTAATAGCGGCTGACGCCCTTGTCGGTACCGACCCAAACTATTTGTTCGTAATGATCGATCACGATCTCGTTGATATGGTCACTTATTAGACCGTTGGTGATATTATACTCGGTCCAGGTTTGGTTGTGGTGATGGTACAAGCTTATACCGTTCCCATATGTTCCAACCCATACCTCTTCGTCGTCAATTGCGATACAGCTAACATTATTTGAGACCAGCCCATTTGAGGTATTTAATATAGACCATTTTTCATCCATGTAATACCCAACACCGTTATCAGTTGCGATCCAAACAGTTCCACCCTCGTCGGTTTTTAGGCCTTTTACGTTATTCGAAGGTAGACCTGAGGCGGTATTAAATGCTTCAAGAGCTATTGTTTCGTAGTTAGGTGGCTGGGGGTACATATATTGCATTACACCTTTATCAGTTGCAAGCCAGATCTCATTATTAACAAAGTCAATTGAATTGATCTCGAGATCACTACTTTCTAATTGGAAAGGTTCCCAAAAATCACGAGTCGCCCCATCACGATAAAATCCTAAGCCAATATCGGTAATAACCCACGCCCACCCATTCTCGTCAAATTCGAGCGCTTCGATCGCGTTCGAGCTCAGGCCATTTCCGGTTCTAATAGTGCGCCAATCATTCGAGGCGTAGTCCAGGGATGTGAGACCGCTTTTGGTGCCGAACCACATTATTCCATAATGGGCATGGTGCGCGAGTGAGGTAACATGATCAGAGCCCAACCCATCTTTGGTGGTATAATCTACCCAATTGTTGTTCTTAATATCGAATTTCGATATTCCGATCGGCGTAGAGAACCAGATGACGTCCTCATTTGTTATTGTGGGGTGAATTTCGATATCTGTAATTTGATTAGATATTAATCCATCATCCGTGGTGTAACTCTTCAAGATTTCGTCTTGTTTATTATAGCAGATCGCACCATTATCTGTGCCGAACCATATTTGTTCAGAATTGATCGCTATACAATTGCCTTCATCAGATATTATGTCATTATTGATCCTAAACTCGACCATATTGCTGATCGGATCAAGAGTGTGGTATAATCCATTATCTGCGGCAGCCCATGTTTTGTTTGTATTTATATCAAATCCAAGATCTTGGATCTCATTATCTTCAGACCGAGAAGGTATATTAAAGGATGCAAGCCCCCAGAATTCATTATTCGGTCCAATGGGAATTCTATATATTTCATTTGTTAATGTACCGAACCAGATGTTTTCACGGCCAACAGTAACACTTGTAAACTCAATCATAATTTCCATAGGTAACAAGTTCCACTGAGTTGTGCGCTTGTTATAAAACCCGATGCCATTGCTGGTCGCGACCCACACGTAATTACGATAAGGGTCGGCTGCGATATCATTGATATGGTTCGCCGGCAGCCCGTCAACTGTAGTGTAAACCAACCGCACCTCAAGCTCGGGATAGTATCTAACAACCCCGCCGGTGGTGCCATACCAAACCGAATTAGTATCGACGGCGATCGAAGTTACTTCGTCGATATTGGCATATAGTGTATCTTGGAAATCTAGTGTGGCTGTCAATCTACTGTTAACTGGTAGATCGCCTTGGGTATTGAAATTAATAAAGATCAATAGGCTGATGATAAATAATATTACAGATCTTGAATATCTCCCCATGATCACGGTCCTCCAATTGAGAGGATTGTATTTTAGTACAAATCAATAAATCGATTGTATATAAGTATTTGTTTGATAATTAATGCCATACAGTCTAACGGTTTCGGTCTCGATGCTCGTAGGTTAAGCTTGATGAGAGCTATTGATTCCCCTCCAAAGTCAAGCGAGGCCCGAGGTCTTTGGACGAAGTCCAAAGTCCGTAGGCTTGAAGTCCATAAGGACGAAAGCCCTCGGGCTCTATACTATCTTTTTGGATATGATAAAGAGCCCGAAGGATTTGAACGAAGTTCAAAGCCCGTGGGTTCGAAGACTGAAGGTCGAGAGCCCGAAGGATAGCCAACCTGAAAGGATGGTGCGCCCGAGGGCACGAATGTGCCCGTGTGCTTCGAGCAAAGCTCGGAGCATGTGTCGTATGTCGGTATCGAACTTCGAAACCGAAAACGAGATACGTAACCGTTAGAAATAGAAACTAAAATCATTTACGCTTGCGTTTATCCTTACCAATACTTATAAAAACAATGATCAAAAGTGCCCCCATGCCAGCGGCAGTCACCAATAACATTGTATTAATACTAATTTCACTGATTATATCTTTTTCATCTTCATTGGTATCAAACTTTAATTGGACTTTCACGGGGTGTGCATTGCTGGATTCTATCAAAATATACTCGTCGTTATTTTCACTATCAAACTCCGAAGGCACCTCTAATGTACATATTACAACCTTGGATTCGCCTGCTTTGAGATCGAAATTGTTTATGTCGAAGACCGTTTCACTCGCCGTTTCTGTGGGCTTGAGGGTGCAGCTTAAACTTACATCTTTCAGATCTTCAGCACCTCCAAGCTCTTCGAGTTCTAATTGAACTGTGATCGTTTTGCCGGGTTCAACGGTTATCTTTTCAGTGTTTAGATCTAATATCGGTATTGATTTAGGCTCTGCTGTGAATAACGTCAATGGCTTTTCAACCGAGGTCACCATAACACTCGTGCCTTTGCTCTCCGCCTCTGTAAGTTCGCCCTCAAAGCTGAACTCGCTTGCAAGCTGCGAATCCTTAATCCCAGAGATCTTGAGGTTGAAATCGTCGGTTTGCTTGCCTAGAATATTAATATAGTATCCACCGGCTTTGACATCCGCCAATTTTATGGTCTGATATTCCGAGCTGCTGGTAAATTTACCATTTCCCTGAGTAATAGTGTTCTCCAGATCGCCGGTTTTATAATTTTGGCCGATGTGACCGCCCCTGTTATCATATACATGTAGGTCGCCAGCCTGGCCCTCAAGCTCGATCTCTAACTCCATATCTGTGGCACTCTGATCGAAGGCAGACAATAACTGGGTCTCAAACGCTAGTAGCGTGTAGGCCGTTGCAAGTTCTGGGATATCCTCCCAGAACCAGTCGCTCTTTTCATTGACCCAATATCCGTCCGGGGACTGGAGTTCCATCAATTTCTCGGCAAGCTCTTCATACCAGTTATGGTGGTTAGCCTCGAGGTCGATTACGATCGATTTTTTGGAAAACAGGTTCGCTCTTGCAGCGCCCCAATAATAATTAAATAATCCTTTCTCCTCTAAATTTGGGTTTATATCCCAGGTATAATGGTTATTAAGCCAATTCAGCCCTTCCGCTATTCTCTGGTCGTCACCGTCCAACCCGCAGAGGAACATCGACCAGACCCCTGCAGAGGTGCTGCTGCCGTATGAGATATCCTCACCGGCTTTGCTGAAGCCAGGATAGTATACGAACCCGCCATCATTATACGAAGGTGAGTTCTTATCTGAGGCTAGGGGGTTAGTTTCGACCAGGTTCTGGCATTTGGTTAGGAATTCAATTGTACTGTCCCAAACGGTGTCAGGCACATCAATATCATCGAAATTCGCCGCTGCGGAATGTAGTGCCATAATTGCGAATTGGGTGTTCGAAATATCGGGACGCCCTGCATGCTTGGCGCCGCCGTATCCGAAGCCACCGACCCAATCTGCGTCTATATCTTCATTTGGGGTTTTAAGCTGGGATTCCATAATGAACTGGACAGCATTATTAACAGTACTTTCATAATCCGGGTTGGTGGTTGCGGATAAGGCCAGTATACTTACCGAAGTGTAATAATTGCTATATGTTGGAGCTGCGGCAATCGAGCCGTCAAGCTGAACATATTCGTTAATATAATCGATCGCATTTGCAACCATTGTATCATCTTCAGAATAACCGGCATTGATGAGTGCAAGAGTTAAAAGTGATGTGATGCCCAGATCTCCGCTCCACGACCCGTCCTGAGCTTGGTCGGTTTCCAGCCATGAAATCGCATTACCAATTGACTCTTGTATTCGCAATTCGATAGAGCTCTCAGAGGTCGTTGGGTCTGACGTTTTGGCACCTACATTAACAATCGACATAACACTTACGATCAACAACCCGACCAAGATAACAGCTGTTATTTTCCTAATACAATACATTATACCATACCACCGGTTTCATTTTTGTTTTTTTAATTTTAGTTTTGGCAACCTTTTGAGTTTTATCAAACCCCGATTCTTAAGAACGGTAATCATTGCGATTATGATGATAATAATTATAATGATCAAGACTACGCCACAAATAGTTTTATAGACATCGGTTGAACCTAGAGGCCCTTGAGATTCTACATCGATATTCCTAGATGCAAGATTATTATCCAACCCACGAAATTGGTCATTTTTTTCAATTATCCGGTTATCCGGGTCAATTTCGACAATGACCTCATGTCCACCGCCCACCGCCTGCCAAATAAAGGTCAACAAAACTTCGCCATCGACTATTATCTTACTGATCTGTACACTTTTTATAGCGCGGTTGTCGATCTTTAGTGTGACTATGAAATCGTTGGCTTCAAATTCGCCGACATTTTTTATATTAACGCTTATTGAGGTCAATTCACCGTGTTTCATTTGGCGCGGGACGACTATGCCGCCGGTAAAGGCCAGATCCGGGAATAGTAACGTGATCTTGAGTGTGACTTCATTATCGAAGGGATCGTCCAGGTATTGTCCTTCCGATTCGGCAGTAATTTTAAATGTGTTTTTGGTCTCTATCGGTTCGGAGGGGCCGCCTGCGGTTAGGCTAACCCATATTTTTTGGTCTTTATTCATTTTAATATCCAATTTCGTGACCTTCGTATCTTCATCACACAGATATTTTTCATTTGATGATAAATACCTGGCATCGATAAGCTTGTCGAAGTCCTTGGTGACGATATTGGGTGAATAAGCACGGGTATTGGTAACGCAATTGAAAAATATATCCCATTCTTCGGCCAGGTTTAACATACTGTCGATCGATAATTCGACGGTATCAGGCCCATTTCCCCAATTTCGGACCTCTAATAAAAAGGTCAAGCTTTGGCTGGGTGATGTGGATTTGGTCATTTGATCTACATATTGTTCGATATCCTCATCATAAAGCTTTATTGATACCTCAAAGATCTGGTTTATTATTATATTGGCGTATAAAATTATTATTTGGGTCGTACTTGTTATATTAACAGCAAGAATATGTGTGCCGGGATCGGCATCAGCTGTGGTTATCACGATCACCTTGAAGTCCTCGCTTTCTCCGAACTCCATCTCGAACTTGGTCTCTTGACTGCCATTTAACAAGAACTGCATTTCCCAGTTAGGGTCCAGCATTTGGGGCGAGATATATATTGTATCTTGACCGTTACCCAAATTCTCTATTGAGACGTCGAACTGGACAGTTCCACCAGGGTCGATGCTTATGGTCGAGGGCGTCATGTAGGCATTTATATTCGAGACCAGATTTACGATCGCGGTTAAGACCAGACTTTCGGTGAATTCCACATCACCTCCAACTGTGGTGCCCTTTATAGTTATCATTAATCTAGAGCCTGACAACGCATTTTCAGGCGCTTGGATCCTCACAAGAACTCTTGCACTGGCCTCATTGTAGATCACAATGTTTTTTGTGTATTCGATATCCCAACCACTGGTGATCTCGCTATTAGATAGGTCGACTGTTATTTGATAATTGCCGAGGTTATAG
>CBDVCJ010000020.1:0-23552 GCA_965372445.1 uncultured Thermoplasmata archaeon
AAAATCCCCTTCGGGCATTTTCAAAGCCGAGGTAACTTGGCGAAGCAAGTTACCGTAGGGGTAAAAATTCTGTTAAGAATTTTTAGCCCGAGGTAATGAACGAAGTTCATGACCGCAGTTCCAAATAAATTCCAAACTCCAAAATCCAAATACGGTTTGGAATTTTAGTATTGGTACTTGGAGCTTGTTTGGCTCTTGGAGGTTTGGTTCTTGGAATTTTCTTTTAAAAAAGCATCAAGTTAATGGTAGTGTGGAGTAGATTTGAACTTCGACCTTCGGTCTTGAAGTCCGAAGGACGAAACACTCAGGGTAAAATAAGCATTATTTAATCCACATGCATATATTATCCGCGACCTTCTGACTTTTAACCTTAGGCCATTCCTTTTTTGTCAAGATCCTGATTGCATTATTCGAACTCTGCGCCGCACTCGGGGCACATCGGTGCGGATAATGGTACCGTAGCACCGCACTGGTAACACTCGATCATTTCCTCTTGTGCTCCTGCAGCTGGTGCAGCTGGTGCAGCTGCGGCTGCTGGCGCGGCGGCGGCCGGTGCAGCAGCACCTTTTTTAGCTTTGGGGGCAGCTGCGGCTGGCGGCGCGGGTTTGCCGGGGGCTGGCGGGGCAGGTTTGCCCGGTGCGACCTCGGCTTTGGCGCCTTCGGGGGGCTTACCCTCATCCTCTTTGGCCTTTTCCTCCTCAACTTCCAACTCTTTGAATTCGGCACCGCATTCTGGGCACTGGGCATCAGTAATAGACATCAAAGCGCCACATTCGCCGCATTCTACTTCTTCAGTAAATTCAGCGCCACATTTTGGACATACCGAAGCGTCAAGCTGCATCAGTGAACCGCATTCACTACACTCTGCCATTGTTTTACGGCGTTTGCGGGCTATTACCATGAAATAAATTACCACTATGACAATAATTACTATGACAATTATCATTATTATACTAAGCAACATCCATAATGGGAAGCCTTCTTCATCTTCACGTGTAGGTTTACCAAAGACCTCGTATGTTTCGGCCATTCCTGCCTTATTATTTCCTTCATTGGATTCCTTTACATTATCATCTGAGTCTACCCACACGAATATTCTAAATGGTCCTTTTTCTACATTCTCCCAGGCCTGGGTTACCTTCTGGCTATCACCAGCAGGAATATTTCGGGTCTGGGTACCTATCTCTATTGCACCACTGATGTCCGGGTCACTGGTATAGAATGTTATTCTTACAGTTTCATCGCGCTCGCCATTATTGGAAACATTTGTGCTTATATCTACAGACTGGCCTTCAATGATTTTATCGTGTAGATACAAAAGTCGGTTCAGATCATATGGAGCGCCGCCAAGTGGCGCTATTGAAATGTCGGCGGCTTTGACCTGTAGATCAGAATTGAAGATATTAATGGTAATATTGGCGATATTATTGTTATATTTAGTCTCGTTAATTTTATTACTTGGATTTAGCACAACATATATTTCATGGTCGCCGCCCCATGTGGGCTGCCATGGTGTTGCATCTATTGTCATTTTTTTGGTCATTGGCGATGAGCCCAATAAATCCACTGTGGTTTCAAATATGCTGACACCTACAACGGGGTCGCCGTCAAATACTTCAACGGTAAAATTGATCGCATCGAGTGTGCCATCATTTAAAATCGTGAAACTTATATTAACCGAAGACCCATTAATGAACGATGGCACCTCACCATCAGCTACAGATACTTCATTAACTCTAAATACATCATTTGTTGGAAATGTCAAATCTGCTTCATTGGTTTTTACCGTGAGGTCGATCGTCCCTATATTATTATCTTCATGTTCCTCATCAATTTCATCTTCCGGGTCGGCCACAATATAGATCGTATGTGTGCCTTCCTCCAAAGGTATAATAAGTGGTATCGATTCAAATATTACATTTACTTCCGTGGCTATACCTTCCTCATCTTTGCCCTCGAATGGATCGATGATCTCCTTGTAGATCTCTATGCCGCCAACTGCGGGCTCACCATCGAAAAATCCAATTTTTACATTTCGGACTGACGAGTCGCCATTATTTTGAACCTTAACATTGATCGTAAAGGTTTGTGATTGACCTATTACATCCTTTGGCTCAATTGTTATCCAAGCTTGCTCGATAATTAGATCTGCTTTCTGTTGTACATAGACATCCTTGAGTGTGGCTTTGTTATTTGCCATTGTCTCGTCATCTGCTTCACTTGCCGGTATGAGCTGCACAACAATATCATAATAGCCACCAGTCTCGATATTCCAAGTTACTGACTGATTCATAATATTTGTAATACCATATTTAAATTCGGCAATAATGATATCGCCACCGATCTGAGATTCGGTATCTGTGCCCTCAGCAACATAGAAGAATCGCACTTTGACATTGTATGCATTGGTTTCGCCACTATTACGAATCTTTGCAAATACGGTAACATCCACGCTGTTTGGTACGGGATCCTTTCCAACTATAATATCTTTAGACTGCACTTCTAGATCCGCTTTGTTCACTATATCGATCTTGGTAGAATTGAAATTATTCTCGTCATTAACATCAGACAGATTCCCGTCCGGATCGACCCATACCAAGATCTGTTTGCCAATTTCTCTCTTCTCTATTACCCACGGCATTAAAGCCAATCCGCTTGAACCTTCTGCAATATATGGTATTATCCTATCGCCAATCGGATTGCCATAGTTATCCAGGTAGAACTTCACTGTGATGTCACTTGCAGAAGAGCCGCCGACATTATGAACCGTCGCTTTTATCTTGAATTGAGACTGGCGGGTTATGGGACTGCTAGGATCGGTCGTTATATCTTCCTTGGTAATTTTTAGGTCCGCACCTTCCACCACTTTTATAGTTGTAAAATTCATATTATTGGTTTCATTTGATTCTTCGATCATCCCGATAATATTGTCTACAGTATCCACCTCGGGATCAACCCTTACATAGATCTTATGGTCGTCTACGTCGGTTGCAAACCATTCGACCTCAACATTTGCACTACCATCGACCTCCAAATAATCGACGGTCTGGTCCTCATCGATCTGTTCGCCGCCCGCATCAGGGTCACCTTCGAAAAATTGCACCATAAACGGTTTCCCGGCATTATTTTTGCCGATGTTGCGGATCGTCGCGTTCAATTTGACCAGCGTATTGGTTGCTGGTTTGGAGGGGGTGCTTTGGATTGAAGTTACGATCAAATCTGCATAGGTCGGGGGCGAGCCAATGCCAATGGTTACCGTTCCATTATTATTATTTTCATTTAGTTCACCGATCATATTATCTGGGTCGGCCGAGATTTTGATCAAATGCGAAGCTGCGAAGGTTGGTGTCCATTTCATTGAAAGGTCTTCGCTCTTGCCGGCCTCGATCAAGGGTATGTATTGATCAAAACCGATCTGTGAACCTGCAGTCAGATCAATAAATCTAACATAGACATTCGAGGCACCAAACAAGGTTCCCGAATTATGTATAGTTACATTGATGGTAACTTCGGTATCCACAAGTGGATTCGCAGGTTCGTAATCAATCTCATTATCGTTAATTACCAAATCCGGTCCGCCGTTGAACACGATCTCGACATCTTGGTTACTACCGAACACATCGACGCCATTACCTCTAGTGCCCCTGGTACCCATGCCGGATCCGTTTGACCATACGCCTTTATAATTCGCGTTAATGAAATAATTACCAATATTACCACCATACCAGTATCCTGATGAATCTATAATGCCGCCCAGCACATCGTAGGTTACCATTCCATTCAGGTCTGTGGTGCCGGTCCGGTAGGCGATCGGGTATATCTTCAGGTCTGGGGTATAGTTCCAGACATATACATCGGCATCCGCTAAGGGATTTCCACGCGAATCTTTTACATTAACAGTTATCCACCAATACACATTGACCATTGTCATTCCTACGGCAGTGATGTTGAAAAAGCTAGGTTGTTTGATGTTGACAAGAGTAACATTATAGTTCGTCGAAAAGGTCAGGTCCTGATTAAAGCTGGAATTTATTGCTGTGAAATTAGCGCCGTCAAAACTAGGTTGGGATACAGTAGAGATTTGTGAATCCTGAATTAGTACTTTAGCATCATCAGCACTCAAAGCGCCAACATCAATAAAAGAATCAGAACTGACCTCAAGATTGATCTCTGAGCCAATAGCATCTATTATATTGCCTGAAATATTGCTGTTACTAACTTCGATCGAGATCGAATCGGGTGCAACACCCGCCCTGGTAACAATTGCACCTATATCCTTAAGTATGGTATTTTTCTCTAAGATCAATTTAGCATTATCATAGAGGTAAATATTAATCGGTAAAATGGCAGGTGACACAAAACCATCTTGGATTATACTGTTCTGAAGTTTCAATACCCCATTGTCCTTTACCAAAATGAAATATTTATTGTCGGAATCCTGTTCAAAACTTACTAAACTGTCTTGAACAACAAGCATTCCGGTACTTTCCACGATTATATTTCCTTTTTGCGCGTAGGTGGGTACTACTCCACCTGTGGGCTTTTGGTATTGTGAGTTCTTGATCGTGCTGGTACCATTCGATATAACAATATCTGAGGGTGATGAAAGTTGATAGTAGGGATTGTCTTCGGGCAGGACAAGTTCGGTATCAGAAGAAATGCCCTTGTAAACATTATTATCGTCCTCTTCGATATGAGGATAGATCGGTAAGCCAATATTTACGGTCCCTAAAGAAGTTACATCATAGGTCGCTGTTAGCTTGTAATTACCCACATAATCCGAATTCGGCATCGAGGACGCTGTCAATATATCACTTAGTAAGGGGATGACTGTCTGGCCATACATGTCCGTAACATAATCATTACTGCTCAATCCCAAATAATCCAATGCTTCCTGGAAGGGTTTATCTGGGGTGGTATCATTTGAGAACTTGACCGTTACAGTCGCATTACCAACTGGTACATTAATACAATCCGTTACATTCGCTATAATCCATCTAAATATCTGGGCTTCGGCTGAGGGACCAACAAGGCTGATCGCCGATGCAAAAGGGGGATAGGATGGCGGTAGTGTAGTTACATTTAATAAATAAGCCATTGAATTTCCGCTTACTATCATTAAACTATTTGCATTGAAATCAACATCCAGATAGGTATTTATTCCAACGAACTTGGAATTACCTGAGATTGAAATATCTTTACCTGTAAGATATGTATTGACTTTTGACTCTTCAAAGTATATATCGCCAGAATCAAAATTAAGCCCTGCACAACCTTTGGTGGTATGCGGTGAATCGAGTGCGATCATCTCGGATTGTAATAAACTAAAGTTACTGTTTGTGATATTAATTGCACCCGGAAACTTGAGTGTCGATTGCTCGACCTCTAAATTTGAATAGGTAACATCAGTGTAAAGGTTGAAATATGGGTTTGACTGCGTTATATCAACAGTTACAAGTGAATTCTCTATTCTTAACAAACCACCATTCTTGACATCGATCTTATATTTATGTGAAGTATCCATCGACATCACAAAAGTGGAATTACGGATCTCCAACGTACTGCGTTTAAAAATTTGGAGTTCTATCTCCCAGACATAAACATCATAAGTGGTCGGGTCATTATTGGTGAACTCCACATCAAAATCTTGACCTTTTGACACGCTATTTACCGCTGGGAATAGGTAATATGATTTTGTTACATTATTATGTGAGGTATTATATGGTGTGACCATCGTGGAGGCTAGTGCTTCGCCATCCAAAGCCCAGCGAAATGAATTAGAGCCCGCATAACCCGCCGAGGCATTGCCGTCAGTGGAATATCTTATTTTCAGGATAACTGTGCCTATTTCATTGCTCGCGATATTTATACCGGATGTGTCAAATGTATCTATATATAACGTTTCACTGGGTTCAACGGTATAACTTACACTTGGGTTTTGAAAGTTGGCGATATTTTCACCAGTATCATCACTTGCATCCTTGGTCTGCGGTAACGCAGTATATTTCTTGCCTTCAACTAAGACGTGACCCTTTTGTCCATAAGGATTTGAGGTTGGATAATTCTCTATTACTTTTGTCGCACCATCATTTACAATTAAATCTCCATCGCCAAATGCACCAGGCCCTCCGGCAGCTCCGCTCGCATCGGGTATCCCAACTTTACCATACAATAGTATTGGCAAGCCAGTTACCAATATCAGTCCGATAATTATTATTATGCAGGTGGTTTTTTTCAAAACATTCTCTAACCTGAATTTATTTAAATTCCCAATCTTCATACTCACACCTCATTGTAAATGGTTACCACTTTAAGAACTTTTAAAAATGAATCCCAAATTTTGATAAACCATTATGTACAAATGATAAAGATATTAATATATATAAATATAACTGATAATGGGCAAATAGCAAGAGAGTTGTGATGTTTGACGATAACTATAGGGTCCTAAGTCCTTGGCTATATAATGGTATTTTGTCCTGAGTCCTTAGCTATTTACTTCCAAATCGTCCGAATTCCCCGTTCGTGATCCGGGACTCGGGATCCAGACGCAGGACACAGGACGTAGGACTCACAACTTATTGGACTCCGCGACTCCATAACCCCAGGACTCCAAGACTAGAATAAACAAAACAATTGGTTAAACCAATAGCCATAAAGAAAGACTTATCTGATATGGTCCTCCGCAAACGAGCCGCGGATAATTATATCCTTTGGCGTGTGTGAATACTCGATCCATCTCGGAGTACGTACATCGCCGATACCTTCCACTCTCAGGAATGTTTTAACATCCTCTTTTTTGAATTCTAAAACCCCGCCCATTAAGCTTTTCAGGGTCTGGACATCCGATTCATTGAACATACCTTGATCCAGACAATATATGGACGCAGCTTTGGCGCGCTTGTTGCGACTACTGAGAATTTGCAGGAACCTGAAGGTGCTCATTGGGTCACTATAACGCATGATCGTTGAAAGGGTATAAAATGCGGTTTTATGGTAGGTTATGTTCGCCGGTAGCGTCTTCTGGATATTAGAGACCGCCATACTGATCTCTTCCATATCTGTGGTTTTTTCAATATAAATTGCATTTGGGTTATCGGTTTCAAACCCCATACTCTTGGAATATGCGTCAACGTATTTTAACAAACCTTTCTTTTCAATTGCATCGATCTTGGGTAATATGATTTTCAAATTATCTTTGAGTTCATCAGGGGTTTTATCGGTCAGTATATAAATTGCAGGTACGCCTTTTCTCAAACCCTGCACAATGAAATTATTAATAAATGTCAATTTGCCTGTATATGGGGGTCCATATACTAAAATATTAGAATTAGGCGGAAACCCGCCATATAGCAAATCATCGATCCTTCTTACTCCAGTTTTGATCTTCGTTACATCGCGTTCCGCCTCTACAGCCGCTTCCATTTCGATATCGGCATCAATCAATTTCGCCTCTAACCGTTCCATCTCGGCTTCCTTTTGATGCAGGAACTCTTCGCGCTCCTTCATTTTCCGTTCCATCAACTCCATTTCTTCGATCTTTAATTTTAGCTCATCGTCTAATGCTGCACCATCAACTCCAGATGCGGATTGCAATCTTTTACGTTCCTCTTCCAAAGAATATCGTTCATCCAATAATCTCTGCTCACGCTTGGCAATTTTCTGCTCGGTATATTGAATTTCATCAAACCTTTCGCTCAATTGCCTATCTTTTACTTCGACCTCGGCACGAGCAGTTTCCAAACGCTCTTCTAACGTTTCCAATTCATCGTTCCTTTGCTCAAGCAATTCGATCTTCTTCATTAGTTGCTGTGTACGAATATCGGATTTACGCTTGATCTTTTCTTCGACCTCGCGCTCGCGTTTCTTGAGCTCTTTATCGATTTGGAATTTTATTTCTTCCTCACTTGCCATCATTTGGGCAAGTTCGCCTTTTTCCATACCGGCTTTTTGCATTATTTCCTCGCGCTCTTTTTCCATCTCCATTTCACGATATTTAATGTCCTCTTCGCGCTCTTTCAGGGCAAGTTCTAATTTTTCCAGCGCTTGTTTAAAACTCGCTATCTCTTTTTGGCTCTTCAACAAATCATTTTCCATTGTTTTTAGCTCTGTCTCTTTACGCTCTAGCTCAATGCCACCAAACGAGTCGGTATCAGTCAATTTTTCGCGCAGCCTCACAGCTTCAGTTCTAAGCTCCTCTTCCTCTTCTCGCACTCGTTTCTCGACTTGTTCCATCTGCTCCTGACGGATCTTGATCTCTTCTTCGCGGCGTTTTAAATCTTCATCGCGCTTTAAAAATCCTTCGAGGTCTGCAGCAGTTAGATCCCCGAGCTCAATACCCTTTGCCTCTACCGCAGCTCTTAGGTTCCGTTCTATTTCACCAAGCTCTTGCTCTTTCTCTTCTACCATTTTTACGATCTCGTCCAGATTTTCAACATTTTCGATTAATTTTGTTTTCTCGGCTACCTCTGTTTCTTTCTTGATAATGTCTTCTTCACGAGTTCTAAAAGATAGATATTCAAGAGCTGCATTGGTTTGTAACTCCTCTTCCTGAATCGCCACATCTTCTCCTTTACGTTGCAATAAGTCCTCAATTTTGTTTAGTTCTGAATCTTTATTAACTAAGCTCTCTTCGATCTTTTTTAATTTTTGATCTTTTTCCACGATCTTCTCAATTTTGGATTCAAGAACATTTTCAGTCTCTTCAAGTGTCTCCTCGACCTTCGCGAGCAACGCTTCTTTACGCTCAAGTTCCTCTTTTAAGGCTTCCAATAAATCCGAGATTTCTTCGGCCTCTTTTACCATCTGAGCAATCGAAATTGCAGTTTCCCTGGCTGCAGATGAATTTGTGGCGCCTTTTTGCATGGTGAATACTCCAAGTTTTAGGTTTAAATACAATATAAATAGCAAATTATAAAATTTACAAATGAGTAATTACTTAGTTTATATTAATTGTGGGTATATATAATTATCTATTAAACCTTTATTCTTTTTGATTCATTTGAGCACCCTAAAAAATATTAGTAAATTCTTGTGTTATTAAGCCCAACATGGTTTTCGAATTCGTGTTTCGTTCCAAAAAATATATATCTACGGTAATCAATAGTGATTTAAAACCAAAATATAAGTTACGATAATGAAAAATATTGACCAAAAATATATATATTCATTCATTTAATACACAATAAAAATACTCATAAAAATAAACCGCAATTTATAAATCCAATGTACATATATGTTCATGAACAGGAAATATATATATATAGGCAATTGGTATCTATGAATAATAAGGAGTTTGCAATATAATCCATAGGTATAGATAAGGGGAGAAACTTTATTGAAAATGCAAATCTGGTTGGTGATCTAATGAAAAAAATATTAGCAATTTCAATTGTTTTTATTATGGTTAGTATAGGATATAGCAGCATTTATAGCAATAGCCCGACAATGAAACCATTGCTAAGGATCGATAGCGACGGCGATTTTTTATTTGATTATGAAGAAAAGGCAATCGGTACGGATCCGACCAATCCGGATACGGATAATGATCTACTTTTAGATAATGATGAGCTGATTTTGGGTACCAACCCACTCGATTTTGACACCGATAATGACGGTATGATGGACGGTCTTGAAATTGGTGCTGAGCGCGGTAGTACCAGTCCATTAGAAACCGATACCGATCACGACGGTTTGCCGGACCCATGGGAAGATAATGACGGCGATGGCATTCTGAACCGTGAAGAGCAATTGCCAATGCATGACGGTGTCGCTATTTTATTGGATTATTTCAATAAAGATCGAGATCCAGACCATGATCCACCACGTCCAGAAGTACTTGATGTTGCGATTGGCAACTGTATGACCCAAACGGACCCAAACGATGATGATACTGACGGTGACGGAATTACAGACGGTCGTGAGATCCAAGTGAATAGATCGCTCACTGCCAACCCGACCAAAACCACACCCGACCGTGAGAACACAAATTTAGATATTAGTAACCCCTCGAGCCCGATTTCAACGCTCGTACGAGCGGCCTACGGCTGGGATACTGCAACCTTCGCAGATTGGGTGCAGGGATTTGACCTGGCATATCAGTATGGCGTTTTAGATATCTCGACACATTCAATAGCATGGTATAATATCTGTCCCTATTATTTATGGGAACAATTTGGGTTAATTGGCAACCATCCGCAGGGATATAACTCATTTCAGTATTTTTTATCTTCATTTTTCCATGACACCACCCAGAATTCATATGCACAGGGGATATCGAATCAGACCATCAGAGGTTGGTGGGATTACAATCCACCATACACATGGAACAAATATGATACTGACCCAACCTTGGATGATACAGATACTGATTTGATGGATGATGATTGGGACCCATATCCACTTAAATATAATCCAAGAAATGATACGTATGTCGTTGTGAATTCGATCGATAAATGGATCGATGGATCCTGGAAAACCCATTATGCCACCACGCCCAACGAACCGAAATTCAACAATTTCGGGATGAACATTACCGGTCTTGAACTTGAAAAGGGTGACAGGGTACTAATTAATGTCTCGGTCGGCTTTGAGCGAATGGCACCTAACGGTGGCAATGAGAGTTTCGCAAACGATTATTGGAATCCATGTAATGTCTCGATTGCGTTCCGACCTATTGGACTAGGTATAGATCCCGCGCCCCACAGCGGTGACGAAGAGCTCGATGAACCGAATGCATCACGGCGCGTGAGACGGTTTCTTAATGCGGAAGCAAAATATGTGTACAATGGCCAGGTCGAGATCCCATTTACTAATCATTACGGTGATCCCAGCCACATGACATTTTACTGGCAATCCTACGATATCACGGTGCCTGCAAGAGTCCCTGCGGGGCATATTGCATTGGTACTGGCGGCAGATACCACCGGAAATATCCATTTTTATCCGTCTGAACTATACATGATATGGTAAGATCTATTCTGAATTTTCTTACTTTTTAGATTGAATAGCTATAGCTAATATTATCTCTTCTCCCGATTTTGGGAAAGATAGACATGATAGTGGTATTGGTGACGGTGGTAAGACAAAGATTAATAGGAAGACAGAAGATGGAAGTCAGAAATTTAACTCGGACTTCCAATTTCTGACCTCTGACTTCCTTTTCCATAAATAACCATCTCCAATCCAAGTAAGCAATATTTAGAGTCTTACCACTAAAAAAAGATTTGCCACAAATCCTTAGGAAAAAAAAAATCACATCTATTTTTTAACTGTTCGCACCTTCACTTTGGACATCTGTCTGTGTTTTTGTATATCCACAAGCATTTGCCTGTCCCGCTTGGCCAATGAATGGTCCGGCGCAATTTCAAGAACTTTATCAAAACAATTTATTGCATCTTCAATATTTCCCATCGACCCTAATAGTACACCTTTATTAAACCATGAATTCGGGAAACTAGGCTGGATCGAGATCGCACGGTCATAACACAAAATTGCATCCTCGCGCTTGTCGATCTTTTTCAGTATAAGCCCTTTATTTGCCCACGCAAAATAATTCAGAGGTTCGAGCTCTATCGCTTTATCAAAATGCTTTATTGCCATTATAGCGTCAGGTTCGGAGCCGCTCGAGCTCGTCCATACCTCTTCACCTTTCTGGATCCAGAATGCAGGGTCATTTTCATCCTCAATAAGATCTTCTTCCTCCTCATGTTCGACTGATGGAATATTAGTCCTTATATCCTGCTCCAATTTATTGTGAACTTCGTCGGTAATGTTGAGCTCATTTCTGAGTTTGCTCAATAACGACTTCTCATCTACGGTAATTATACCATCAGACCAGGCCTGCTCCAACATTTTCTTATAGGTCTCTATCTGTTGACCACTGCTGATCTTCTGGGTTTGTTTGACTTTATGCTCTAGTAATTTATGGTCCTCTTGGCTAATCTCTAAATTGATGCGTAATGAAGCTAGCATTTTCTCTTCATCTTCAGTAACGATTCCATCTTCCCATACTTGTTCCAATGCAGCTTTATAGATTTCAAGCTCTTCGCGATAACCTAAACCGGTACCTGGATTGCCACTTATCTCACCAATCATAATGACCCAACTCCGAATAATAACTTTTTAGTATAAAAATCTTTATGAAGAAATCAATGTATATACAATAATCCTCTCTATAATCTAAATTTGATTTATAGTATTTAATATTATTCTAAAATCAGTCCTTAAAGTTCCCTCAATATCCGTTAAGGCCTTTTCTATTTGATGGATAAGTTCCTCCTTTTCCAACTCATCTCCATTCAAACTCTCCAAAAATGATCTTATGCTTAAAGGGTCCGAAAGGTACGGCATCGTGCGTGAATACAACTCTTCAAGATTGATTTTTGCACACATATGATCACGATATAATGCTCCATAGTTTAACGGTTGCGGTATCGAAGCTCGAAATACGGTATTGATTTAGATGATCAAACTAAAATTATTATAAATATTGAGTTAGTTTTCAGTTTGGAGTTTTTAGTTTTCAGTTCCCCCACCCCTAATTTTTCCTCACCACAAACCTCAAACTGTAAACTGAAAACAAAAGTACCGAGCTTCCAAACCGAAACAGGATCTCAAAACCTAGATAACAAACATTTCTTGATATATATTACTATTTTAATGGAAAATATTTACTTATTATAAAACTATGTCGTTCTACTTTACCTATGGGGGAAAGAGATGAGAAATATGAATATGAATAACAAAATCAGATCCAGTCTTCCTTTTGTGATCTTGATTGTGCTTGTAATACCTAATGCAATGCTAAATTCCGGTTCTAACATTGGATCGGAATCGTCAACTGCCGCTCGCAGTTCAATAATCATCAACGAGGTCATGGCAAATGCAGCAGACGAAGATACCGGCGAATTTGTTGAACTATACAATTTTGGGTCTAGCTCAGTGAATGTTAGTAACTGGTATGTTATTGAAGTTGGAGAAGATGAAAATGACCAAATTGAAGATTATACAGGTCCTTATGATTGGGGTATCTCAGGCACAGAGATTCCTGCTGGAGGTTATTGTCTATATGTTGACCCGGAATATAATAATGATTATAATTGGTATCTAAACCAATATGCAGATGTTTCTAAAGTCATTATGGTGACCACTTCACAGGATACAACTGTTGGGAATGGCTTGACAAATTCAGGTGACAACGTTACAATTCGGGATGCGAGCCTGGTCTTGGTGGACGAATACGAATGGACCTCAGACCCTGGCAATAATGTCTCCTGGGGCCGCTACCCAAATGGCGGTACCACTTGGATCGCATTTCCAAAATCAACACCCGGCACTTCCAATGGCGACATTCCAGATATTGTCATAAATGAACTAATGTACGATCCTGAGGGTTCGGATCTACAAGGTGAATGGGTCGAGATCTATAATAATGATACCAATCCGATCAATCTAACCTCCTGGGAACTTACCGACTCGGACAGCCATTATTACACATTTCCTACAATTGAGTTCCCGCCTGATACCTATATCGTAGTCTATGCCTCAGACGGAACTGACGACCTGGACTTTGCTGATGATACCGTGAATTTGTATATGGGCGAAACTTCCAGTATTTGGACCAATACAGGCGATGACGTTCAACTCAATAATAATGCCGGGATCTGTATCGATTATATAAATTACAGTAATGGCTCCTCGATCGACCCGCCGCCTGATTATATTAACTGGCTCGGCGAGCTACCTGCGGTATCAGAGGGCAACTCATTAGCGCTTCACCCAAACGGTTGGGATAATGATAGTGCTCTGGATTGGGCCGAGGAGATCGGGGCCAACATCACCAAAGGTAAGAACAACGACGAGATCTACGGCGTCGAGCTTCAAGTTGACCCGAACTATCAACAGGTCGATAAAGGCGGAACTGCACACTATAATCTAACGGTTAAAAGTTTGGGCAATATGGACGATAATATCGACCTGAACATTTCATCTCAGATACCAAGTGGCTGGACAGTCGATCTAGCCAAGAAAAATATACATTTTTCACCGTCAATGAGCATGACCTCTGAAATGGTACAATTGACCGTGACCGCACCTAATGATATTGTGATGGGCAATATGGCGGTAGTGAACATCACCGCAATTTCACAGAATGATACGAATAAATTCACAACTATAAGTACAACCACCGTGGTACCTGGCATCGATATCAAACCCAATTGGCTTCAGTTCGAGGGCGTTGAAGGCCATCTTGAGGTAATGGAAGGTGCAATAATCACACTAAAAGCATCGATCAAGAACTATGGCGAGATTAATAGCAGTAGCTTCAATGTTACTTTTTATTCAGATGAAGTGAATGCAAACAATATAATAGAGACCAAATCCTATGATTCGATAAATGCAGGTCGATACAAATATCCGTCTGTTAATTGGGACACATTAAATAACGCCGGTAATAACACGATATTTATTGTGATCGATCCTGAAGATCAAGTAAATGAATACAATGAAGAAAATAATATACTCTCCGGAACTGTTAATGTTACCCCGACCTCAACTAACTTCTCAGAGTCACAAATTTTGATAACTGAAGTATATTATGACACCCATATACCATATGAGCCGAATGAATTCGTCAAGATCTATAATCCGACAGCACACGAAGTTGATATCTCAAGATGGTATATTGCCGATAATATCTACACCGACCCGTGGGAATCGATAGCATTTCCAGCCGGTTCGATCCTAAAACCCAATAGTGGCATTTATATTACTAATGATGCCGATAAATTCTATCAGCAAACCGGTCTCAGGCCCGAATTTGCGTGTGTGAACGCAGCGGGTTTCAACCCGAATCTCCGGCAATTGTTAAACCCCGAGGATTGGCCGGGATTTGCCAATGAAGGCGATGAAGTTTTGCTTAGGGACGAAAACCGGCATATTGTCGATGTCGTTGCTTATGGCGATTCGGAATATTATGGCGTGGGCTGGTTTTCCAACCCGGCGCCCGATGCACCTGAAGGCAAGGTATTGGTGCGCACTTACGATGCCCAAGCCCAGCATTACCTAGATACTAATACCTCCGATGATTGGCTCGGTCCCTTTTATCCTGGCGTGGGTCAATCAAATTTCGGTTTCCAAACCTTTGAGTTCACTGGTACTATAATTCCTTTCGTTTCGCCTGAAAACACATTCGAAGTCATCTCGAACGAGCTCAATAACGCCAAACAGTCCATTTGGATAAATGTATACCAGTTCACCCACCTGACGTTACTCGAGGTTGTGGAAGCCGCACTCGAGCGCGGTGTCGAGGTCAGGTTGATACTTGAAGGTGAACCGGTCGGGTGGAACCTTTCCAATGTAGATCAAGAGTATTATAAAGATTCGAAAAAGGATCCTTACACCGAAAAATATGTTGCGCACAGGCTAACCCAAAAAGGTGCACAGGTTGTATTCTTGACCGATAAAGACGCTGGTGATATGAGAAAACGCTATACATACAACCACGCGAAATATATCATCATTGACGCCAAGACACTACTATTATTATCCGGCAATTTAAAGCCGAGTAGTATTCCCACCGATCCGACGTTGGGTTATGGTAATAGAGAATGGGGTGCTGTAGTGCGCAATACCGACGTAGCGGGATATTTCATTAATGTGTTTGAATCCGATTGGGTGCCTTTGAACGAATTTCGAAATGATACGCGTTATTTTAATTCTACCCATCCCACCTACGGTGCGCCGCCGGCCTATTTCGTGCCGGCCCAGCGACCCAAATCGGGCTGGTATCAACCGCTGGAAGATCTTGATCCCCAACCATTCGAAACCAGCGCCTCCTATAAAGTTTCACCCGTGCTATCTCCGGATACCTCCCGCTTAATGGAAGGTTCAATTACCGGTGCAATAAATCTAGCAGCTACAAGTGTCTATGTTAACCAGGCAGATATCAACATCGATTGGGTTTACAGCCGCGGCGGTGATCGCCACTTCAAATTCAATTGGTCTGACGAGGTTTCGAGGTTTGTGAATTGGGGCGATGGCTATGAACATCATAACCAATATCTCCAAGCGTTGGTAGATGCAGCACTGCGGGGCTGCGATGTTAAGATCCTAGTTGATTCGAGGTTCAGTGAATTTAATTACGAAGTTCACGATGGCTCGCAAGATAACGAATTAGATAATATCGATACCATCCTTTATATCAATCAATTGGCTGAACTTTTAGGTATCGAAACCAAGCTTGAAGCACGCCTGTGCCATCTTGGAGGGTTGAGCAAAGTTCATAATAAAGGCCTGATCATCGATGGTGAGACAGTTCTGGTATCCAGCATAAACTGGAACTTCAATTCGGTTATGAACAACCGCGAAGCTGCGTTGCTGATCGAGAACTCGAAGGTTGCACGATTTTTCGAAAGGGTGTTCCTGAGTGATTGGGCGCGTTCGCCAAGTGTGAATAAACCTGCACCGCCTACCACCTCCGAGCGCGAAGTATTGATAACTGAGATCTATTACGATACCTATCTATCCTATGAGCCCGAAGAGTTTGTTCGTATCACCAACCCAACAACCACAACGGTCGATCTAAGCGGCTGGGTGTTGACGGACCAGTACACAACATATACCGGTTATGAAGGCACATTAATATTTCCAAAACCAACCGATCTGGATGCAGGCGCCTCGATCTATGTTACTAAAAATGCCAGCGCATTCGAGCGTGAAATGGGCTTCAAACCCGACTTTGAATTCCTGGTGGATTCCGATCCGGAGGTACGGCAGCTTGAAATTATTGATAGCTCGACCATCTCTGATATGCGCGGCCCCTCATTCTCAAACAGCGGCGATGAAGCCGTGCTCACTGATGAATTCATGTTCTTTGATCATACGGTCTCGGAGTTCAATAACGCTTGGGAGAGCCATGTGATCGATATTGGGATCTATGCTGGGAGTGAATATTATAATGATATGCCCGGCAAAGGGTGGGCCACCCCCTCAACGATCCCAGCGGTCGATGAAGGCATGATCCTTAAACGCACCCTCAACGAAACCACCGGCAAATATATTGATACCGATACCCACATGGATTGGGATACCCCGCGGGCTTATTATCCCGGGCAATCAAATTTACAATTTGAAACCATTACCTTCACCGGCAGTCTTACCGCCTTTACTTCACCGGATTCGAGCTTTGAGGCAATAAGATCCGAGCTGGACCGTGCCCAATCGACACTATATATAAATTTGTATCAATTTCACAACCCGTTCCTAATGGATGCAGTAATCAATGCCTCTCTCAGAGGCGTAAAGGTCAAAGTGTTTCTTGAAGGTGCACCTGTTGGCGGTATTAGTGACGCAGGGCGTTATGTGGCCTGGCAATTATATGAAAATGGCTGCGAGGTCAGGTTCATTATCAGCCAGACCTCGGATGATATCAATGATAGATATACCTACACCCACGCGAAATATGCGGTGATCGATGACAAGACCGTGATACTCGGCTCTGAAAATTGGAAAGCCACGGGCATACCTCTGGACCCAACCTACGGCAACCGCGGGTGGGGTGTCGCGCTCCACAGCACCGAGCTCGCCCGCGATTTTGCAGAGGTCTTCATGGACGATTGGCGACCCGCGAGCCCTGACAGCTGCCCTTTTGAGCCCGGGCATGATAAATACGGACTGCCACCCGAAGATTACGAGCTGAGCCGTGCAGTCCGTTCCTACAAATATAAACCACGCTTTCCGAGCAAGAGCTTTAATGATGATATTAAAGTCTCGCCAGTATTCTCACCCGATACCAACTTACTTCAAACGAGATCAATAATTGAAATGATAAATACCGCGAAGAGCTCGGTCTATATCGAGCAACTCCAATGCAACCAAAACTGGACCGACAAGCGCGGTGGATTGTGGAAGACCATACCCAACATGTATCTTGAAGCTGCCATAGCCGCAGCGCGTAGGGGTTGTGACGTTAAGATCTTACTGGATTCTGCGTTCGTAGATATAAACGACTACGGGCTGGATAATTACGATACAGTTCAATACATAAATGAGATCGCTGCGGCTGAAAATATTGCTAATGATTTAGAGGCAAAATTAGTATATCTTCGTGATACAAAGGGTTTGAACTATCTGGAAAAGGTACATAATAAGGGAATAATAGTTGATAGTGAAAAAACGCTGGTCTCAAGTATTAACTGGGTTAAGGGCTCGGCGTTTTACAATCGCGAAGCAGGTGTGATAATCGAGCACTCCGGTGTAGCGAAATATTTCGAAGACATATTTCTCTATGATTGGAATTTGACGGTTAATGAAAATTTCAATGTCGATGTATTGTACAGCGATACCCATGAAGTATTACCTGAAAATTCTACCGACTATACGATCTCAATACTGAACCCCGATACCAATAGCCTGTCAATCAAGAGCATTGAGCTGTCTTATATCGGGTTGGAACCCAATTGGCAGGTTACTTTAAGCCATGAAAATGTATCATTGGCGGGTGGCGAAGCAACCCATGTGATCTTGACCGTAACCGCCCCGAGCCTTGCAGAGGTATTGGGTGAAAATATAAGCTTGGACGCATTCAATCTAAGCACTATTGAACCTCCGAGGCTCGTAATCGGCATCAGGGGTTATTGGAATGGGATGGCGTCTGATCTGGTGTTCACCACCACGACCCTTAAATTCCCGGGCGAAGAGCCTGATGATGGCGACGGTGACGGTGACGCGGAGCCGCCTGAAGTGCGGCCTGAGAAGGTGATCGAAAGGGGCATTGATGCCTGGATCGTGTTGGTCATCGTCATCATTGCGGTTATTATGGGCGCAATAATACGCGATTATCTCCAGCACCGTCGCGAACGCGTACCACAAAAGTCAGTGGGACCGAAAGTGAAAGAAGAAGAGCAGGAACAGGAAGAGCTAGTAGAAGAATAAAAATAGTATTGGCGTATTTCTTGAATAGTTGTGTATTTGACGATAACTAGTGCGTCCTATGTCCTTGGTCATACAATGCCATTTAGTACTGGGTCTTTAGCTATTTACTGCCATATCGTCCGAAGTCCTTTTTCGGGAACCGAACTCTGGACGCCGGACTCAGGACACAGGACTTAAGACATAGGACTCCACAACTCCATGACCCCACGACTCAAAAGACTGTTGACAATAATTTAGTAATATTAAAATTGGTGATCCCCCTGTATTTCTTGTCCCTGATTATCATAATTTTGATCATAGCCAGCTTGGTGCTTGGCGTGCTATTTGTACATTTTAAAAAGGTTCCTTTTTGCTTGACCTTGGTAATTTTCGAGTTTATAATCTTTATGATATTATTTATTGCGAACATGAGTGATGATTTAAGTTTGGGAAAAATATACATTGACCTCGCGTTCTCTGAAAATTATCTTATTGGCAAAGCAGCCTATCCCTTTCTGGAATACAATGATTTCAAGATCTTTACTTTTTTCACACATATGTATCTCCATAAAGATGCATTGCATATTCTGTCAAATATGTTGGTTTTAACCCTGTTAGGAATACCGTTCGAGCGCAAGATCGGTTCGGGCTATTTCATAATAATTTTTTACGTTTCGGGGATACTTGGAAGTGTGATCTCGGCGCTGTTCGCGGTCTATTCAGCAGAAGTTTTTAATCTCTCCGCGGAGGGTTTCAGTATAGGCGCTTCGGGCGCGATCTTTGGTATACTGGGCGCTTTTGTCGCACTTTTCCCGAGAGACAAGGTTTGGTTTCCGTTGATCATCATTCGGCCTTGGCCTATTTGGCTGATCGCGATGATCTATTTTGGATTTGAAACTATACTTGCAGCTGCAGGAACCGGAGATCATATCGGCCATTTTGCACATATCGGAGGGTTAGTTAGCGGGGTGACGGTTGCGCTCATAGTTGGTAAATTTAAAGCAGTTCGAGATGAAGAGATACAGAAAGGTATTGTCGATTATCGACATTTAAAGCGGCTTGCAACGAATAACGAATTAAAAGATATCTATCTCAAGATCAAAGATGAGGACAAGCCCGAGATCCGAAATGTGTGGCTCGAGGAATTTTTAACACAGGCCAAGTGTCCGAAATGCGGCGAAAAACTTATAGTAAAACGCAGTAAAGCGAAATGTAAATGCGGCTACAAGATCAAATATTAGCCATTGTTTTGGTGGTAGGAGGTAGGTAATAGGTGGTAGGGGCAAGCGTCCGTAGTCCTGCGTCCGTAGTCCTGAGTCTGGAGTCCTGAGCTTTGGAAATTTCGTAGGAATTTTCAATCGAAAACCATAACAATGATTTTGGCGGTAATTTACAATGTAAATTACCTTGCATTGAAAATCCCATTCGGGCATTTTCAAAGCCGAGGTAATGAACGAAGTTCATTACCGCAGTCCGGTTCCCGAAAAAGACCTCGGACGATATGGCACTATATGACTAAGGACTTAGGACTCAGGACCATTGTTACTCCCGATTATTGACATTCCACCGTAATGTCCCTATCACCTATAGTGTCGAGATCCGAAGGATGAGACACCGAAGGTCGAATTCATATCTTAACATTTACATTATGAATTCAACCTACGGGCTGTGAAAGTCTAAACCCGACAATCAATTAAAATCGACTTTCCCAGACCTCGGGTAAAATAAGATATTAACATATTATCAACATATTTTACCGTGTCCTAAAACCTATTACCTAAATAACCACAACTCACAACTTATTACCCCTCACATCACAAATGCCGAAGGGATTTGGGATGTTCAAGCGGTGAACGAAGTTCGACGCTTGTGTCCTTCATCCTTTTATTCCATTTGTTAAATTTATTTTTTAATAAATTCATGAATTTTCTTCCCTAAATTTGAAGAAGAACCAAAATTATTAACACAACACAAAAAAACAAAAATGTTTTATAGTTTAATGTTATTGCCCCGAATGAATGATACGCGGAACGCTGAATCACAATGAAAGACTAGTACTCTACGGCATGATACGTTATCCATTGCTAAACGACCGTGAACTTGCTAGTAAGATCAAATTGAAGATGACAACCGTCACGGCGATAAAGAATAGACTGAAGAAAAGTAAATATTATACGACAATAAGAGTACCGGTTTTACAATATATGGGAACCGAACTGTTCTGCCTAATGCATTCGAAATTTAATCCAGTCATCCCAGAGAACGAAATAATTGAAAAAATTAAGATGATAAGTCAAATTGCACCGGAATTCTTTTATGGCGTCTATGATTCGGGTGAGGGCTTTGGGCTGGCCTTTGCACGGAGCTATACCGATATGCTGGAATCGATCGAGAAGATAATTATCGGCGGTCGTTCTGAAAACTTTATTGAACCCTCTGATGTGCCACTTGAAAACTTTATGTTTTTTCCGTTAAGAAAATCAATAATTTATAATTTCTTTGATTTTGGACCGATCCTAAGCCGCGAATTTAAAATTAAATTCGGTGATGAGCCTGATGGATTAGAACCTACATTCTCCAAACCTAAGGAAATGAGTTTAACAAATATCGAGAAACGTGTTCTATATGGGCTGGTAAACTATCCGAATCTGCCGGACAGTCAGATCTCGGAAAAGATCTCGGTGACGCGACAGGTAATCTCAAAATTGAAAAAAAGTTTTGAAGAGGATGGTTTAATAAAAACGATCAAGGTTCCAAATCTCAAGAAACTAGGCTATGAGATCCTGATGTTATCGTATCAGCATTTTAATCCCTTGACTCCGCTTGAAAAGCGTCAAAAAGGCATTCAAATGGTTATGAATGAATTTCCTGTAATTTTGAATATAAGTGGAAACCTAGAAAGTGTTGTTATTGGTGTATCAAAAGATTTTCGAGAGCTTCAGGAATTAAAAAATAAGGCAATATCATTTTATAAGAAAGAGCAATTTCTATTAGGTGAACCGAAGATCGAGGTATTTTCCATACCAAACTTAAAGATAATAACGGATCATAATTACGGCCCGATCGTCAAGAAAGTTTTGGATATTAAAGGCGTGAAATAGCGATTTTTCACCTAAATATAAGTTTGATTTTATTTATAGTAAATAAAGTATAAAATCCTCCTTTTTTTACCGCAGAAACGCAGAATGTAACATTTCTGTGCTTCTGCGGTAAATTTATTATTCGATTCATATAATTCCAAATATATTGAATTAAAACAAAAAATAATGAAAATATTTTAACAATTTTGTTAACCCTGGCCAAAAAGAAATTTTTTATAGTATAATGTTATTGCCCGACCATATGATTCGTGGACGATTGAACTATAATGAACGGTTAGTGCTTTACGGTATGGTACGTTATCCTTTACTCAACGACCGTCAACTATCGGTAAAGACAAAATTAAAGATGACGACCGTCACAGCGATCAAGAACAGGCTTAAAAAGACCAAATATTATTCTACAATTAGGGTACCGGTTTTAAAACATTTGGGGACCGAAATATTTAGTGTAATGCATACCAAATTCAATCCAATAATCCCGGAAAAGGAAATAATCGAAAAGATCAGTTTATTATGTTCTTATGCACCGGAATTCACGTATGGTGTTTATGATTCCGGTGACGGTTTCGGGTTCGCCTTTGCTAGGAATTACACGGATATGGTGGATGCGATCGAGACTATGTCAAAAGGTGCTCGTGCTAAAGGTTATATTGAAAATGTTACTCCGCCACTCAAGGATTTTTATTACTTCCCGTTAAAAAATTCAATATTATATAATTACTTTGATTTTGCACCGCTTTTAAGTCGCGATTTCGGGTTGAAGTTCGGTGACGAGCCGGATATATTGACCCCAACACTTCCCACACCAAAAGAGGTATCCCTGACAAATATCGAGAGGCGTGTTTTATATGGTCTTGTTAATTATCCTGGATACCCGGATAGTAATATCTCAGATAATATCTCCGTTACACGCCAGGTAATTTCAAAGCTCAAGAAAAGTTTTGAAGATGATGGTTTAATAAAAACCCTTAAGGTCCCGAATTTCAAAATGTTTGGCTACGAAATACTAGCATTAGTAAAAATTAACCATAATCCCATAACATCCCCAGAAAATCGTGAAAATAGTTTGAGAAAGATAATGTCTGAAATTCCACATATTATGGTGATCTCGAGTACTTTGGGAAGCATGATGCTGTGTTTATTCAAAGATTTCCAGGAGTTCCAGATGGTCAGGAATAAAGTAAAAACCATCTATAAACAAGATGATTTCCTATTAGGTGAACCTACCATAAATTTATTTTCGATAAATAACCTGAAAATTTTAAATAACCACAATTACGGACCGATCGTGAAAAAGGTTTTAGAGGTAAACGATTAGGGGCTTTCGGAAAGACGATTATTTTAGTATTGGAGTCCGATACGTTGTGAGTTTATGGCGTGAGTCCTATGTCCGTAGTCCTGCGTCCGATGTCTTGAGCTTTGGAAATTTCGTAGGAATTTTCAATCGAAAACCATAACAATGATTTTAACGGTAATTTACGATGTAAATTACCTTGCATTGAAAATCCCCTTCGGGCATTTTCAAAGCCGAGGTAA
>CBDVCJ010000021.1:0-23430 GCA_965372445.1 uncultured Thermoplasmata archaeon
CCTGAACAATGTGTGCGCTCTCCTACTGGATAGTTGGCTAGAGGACTTTTGGACTGCACAAAACACTTGATCCGAAAGTGAAAGTTTCGGCCTTCCCATGTGCTGTTCCGTTTCTGGAATTGTATTGCACAATTCTTTTAACAGCTTATCGAACAATTCAATTTCTTGGATTTGTGCTTGGTTATACGCCGACCATGCTTGTTTGTTAGTTAATGGCACTCTCTCGGAAACTAACCCGTTGATAGTGTCCCTCTGTATTTCCAGATAATACCTTGTGGCAAGTATATGTTTGCATTGTTCGCCACGAGTAATATAATCAGGGCAATTGCATTTCCATTCACCAGTATCTTCTACACGGTACAGGCCATAGCCAGTTTGGGATTCAACTGTGTAAACTTTATCATCAACCTCTTTGACGGCATCCTTATTTTCAAGGATTTTTAAAGCCTTTTCATGTCGTGGGGTAATATTCTCTGAACCAATACCACTATATGTTTTATATTCGTATTCATCGACCTTTTTAACTTCTACAGCTTCCATTTCAAACACCTATACTTATAGGTATGTACTTAAAGGTATATATACCCATCGGTATATACCGGAGAATACCCCCGAAAAGTATATAAGTACATAATCCCTTATGCTGATTGAATACAAAGGATGACCAAAAGAGATATGATAAGAATAATTAAATGGTGGAAATGCTATGTCGAACACAATGGTTCAATGTCCCAAGTGCAATCATGAATTTTCTATAGAACTTGAATGTTTAAGGTGCGGTCATAAATGGAGACCGCGTAATGATGCTCCACCGACCGTTTGCCCAAATCCAAAGTGCAAATCACCTTATTGGAATAGACCGAGAATGAATCCAAAAATAGATGGCAAAAGGTGAAAAATATATTTTGTAAATCGGAAGATTTGCAAAATGAAAGTAATGTGGAACAATTTTTTATTATTGAAATGCTAAAATCTTTAGGATATTTTTTTTTCAATCACTGAATTGGGAAATTACTGTTAAGGATGGCAAGTTGGCAATTATGATTACCCCTGAATGATAAGGTTTTTAGAGGATTTAAGGGTATATTCAGGGGATGGATGAAAGTTGAGGTTTTTCTTTTAATTTACCTTCATTATCTTTAGAAAATCACTTTTCTCTGCTTTGAACACTGCTAATCCTTTCTTTTTCAATGAGGTTTCAAATTCATCCCAAGATATGTTCTCCAAATCATCGCTACTGTTTTTTCTTATCTGAACAATATTTCTTCCCTTTACTTTACAAACTTTTAAACCATATTGATTTGCGATTTTCTTAACTTCATCTATAGATATTTTTTTCATGACCAAAATGATTCCTCCTTTTATCAGTTAGTAATTGGAAATGGTTTTATTAAATCTTTTTATTTAAAAAATCAAAGTTCGGTTCAAATGGCTCATTTGAGTAAATTTTATCTATGACATAATCCAGTCTTTTATAAATCTCGTGGATTTGATACGAGAGTTCTAATATTCCAGTCGATTTTGTTTTGCATCTATCTATTTCAATGAAGTTTTTCAGATTAAGTTTAGGATGGGAATCTCTATAAGAATAAAGTGATATTAACTTGTTTGCAACATCTGGTCTTAGGTTAAGTATTGGGATTTTTGTAACATTTGGACTTTTGATCTCCCTCATTTTTGACCCCATTGAGATATGACCGCATAACTTTCGATATAATTTTGAGTTTAAGAGAATTGTTAATAATTTCAATTGGCTTTGAGGATAATCTTCAATACGATACAACCCCTGGTTATGCTGACCGATTCCTTTTTCTGTAAAGTCATAAAATGCAGATATGCCCACATATTCTCCAATGCCGCCTTTGAATGTTCTATTAATTATCAATGTGCAATCTTTGCTAATGTTAGATTCATTACATAGGATTTTATCTTCACTATTGAAATATCCCAAATCGGTAATTATGGATGGTGTAACCCAATTCTTATCTCCCGTTCCAATTACCCTTTTTGGAGGTGTCCCACCACCTTTTATTTTATCTTCTGGAATGTAAAAATAGCTGTTGGAATAATTCTCTAATAAATTTAAGATTCGCTTATATCCTTCTTTATAGAGACCGGTATCAAGCCTTTTTTGTAATTTTATCTCTTTATATGTAGGGGATGAATATACAAACTTATTTGGCTTCTGATTATTAAGTATCTCATTCTCAATTATTGCCTCTATTTTTCTATACTTATTTGTAATTTCACGATTTTTATTTATTATTGCCCTCATCAAATAAGTAATATACTGAATGATATGCTCATCTTTTGGAATTGGTAACAGAACCTGTTTTTTTACATGCTTATCCAATCGTGGATATGAACCCCTATTTTGCATAGATAATATTTGTTCTGTAAAAATATCGTGTCTAAGAACTGCGTATATGTATTCTTTTGTAATCGCATTATCCACACCCCTGATTAATAAGAAAGCGGACGTACAAACCAAATCATCATCATCAATATCCACAAATGCAATACCTTTTCTGTGTGTGCGGACTTTTGAAATTAATATGTCGCCTCTTTGGGTCATAAGAGGGTTTTTAGGCACTTCAAAGCCAGGCGTTTCTCTATAATTTATTCTTCCCCAATTGACATCTACATCGCCTATTTCGATGTGTTGATATGTACTATCAAATTTGATTTTTGCTCTGTTTTTCGATTCCCGAATTAAACTATCAAGGTTTTTGTAATCTACTCTGTCGGTTTCGGGTGGGATAAATTTTGCATACTTAGATGGGGCAAGACAATGAGCTTTAGATGAAATTTCCTTAAAACTTATTGAGGAAGGGGGCTGTGAATATCTCAATACACTCACCCACTCACAAATAATTCATAGAGTTTTTCTTCTTGTGATTTTGCCCACTCCTTAAATTCCACTATATATTTGCTATAATCTTCTTTTAAAACTGTTTTTCCATCCGCATCAATTTTGATGTTGAAATTTGTTTCATCTATTTCATAAAGTGGCACATACGTTTTTACTCTATTGATTGACTTGACTTCATAGCCAATATTTCTTATGTCCCTTACAAAAACGTCATAATCATCTGATTGTAATCTCTCTAATGTTTTCTTTTTTGTTTTATATGCAATTATCAGTGTAGTATTAACAATGGCATCAGCAAAGGTATTCCCAGGCAAATCGAATAATGCCACAATGCGCATTTTACTTAGTAGCCACTCCCTGACTTTCTCCCACTTATCTATTGTCGCAATAGAATTAGATAATACAATACCAAACCTTCCCCCACCACCCATAACCCTATATGCGTTTTCTAAAAAGAGTACACCCAAGTCAATAGATTCACCTGTACGAGCCGTACCCCATAATTCATACAACTCTGCGATTTCTCTCTCTTGCTTCGTTTTTGGTTGAAACTTGCGATTATCTCCAAACGGCGGATTTGTAAGTAGAACATCAAACTTCATTAATTTTGTTTCATCAGGCCATGAATCCCAATTGCCTTTTGAATGATATTTAGAATTTAGTGGAACAAGTTTCTTTTCTGTATTAAATTTATTGAGTAATGAACCCATGTCTGGACTATGCTTCAAAACAGCATTTCCATCCCCATTAAGTAACATATTGAGTTTGGCCAGCATAATCATTTGGTCATCGTTATCTACGCCATATATGTCTTTATCATCGAGTGTCCCCTTCGCATTAACATAACTCATTGAAAGAAAATCGGCAATTCCAACAGTCGGATCGAATACGGATTCGCCTTTTCGAGGATTCACTATCTGAACTAAAAAATCAATGAGCATTAAAGGCGTAATATATTGCCCTTTTTCAACTTTTGAAAATTCACTTGCAAATCTATAAAAAACCAGTTGGTATAGATCCGTTTTAGAAGATTTTATGAAACTATAATCTTGTAGATTTTCAACGATGGCATTTACTGCCTTGACATGTGTTTCATTTCGCCAATTTATAGTTTCAGTATCTGTGGATTTAAGAAGAACTTTATATTCCGCAGATGCGGTTTGATATAATTTTCTTATTCGTTTTATAAAACTCTGAATTGAGTCATCGCTTAAAGTAGTGTATTCTTTTTCCTCTGGGGTGATATAAAAGAGTAAATTAAATTTCTCATGCTCTTCTTGTGTTTCATAGAAAGTGAGATATTTTGAAAATCTCTCACTCCTTTTTTCATCAAAAATCTTTAATGCCAACATTTGAATGATTATCTGGTATCCACGCTGATTTACAAGGCTAATTTTATCCAGTTTTTTTAGAATGTTTGATATTGCAATATTTATTTGTGTACTATGTATTCCAGTAATTAAGTCTAAGTCGTGAACTGTCCTTTTACTTCGATCAATCTCTGCGGGCTTATTTACTTCGTTCTTCAATTCTTCAAATGATGGGATATACGCATAAGCATCTGGTATATCAAGAGATAGATCGTCAGTTTTACTTAATTCCTTTTTCTCATTTTTCAATTCGTCATATCTTAGAACTTTACCTCCCTTCTTTTCAAAAATGTATAATCGTTCCATTCCGTAATAGAAACCAATGCAAAAGGCTGATTCTGATTCTTTGATATATGCTTTAATTTGTGAGGTAAATACCTTTTTAATATCCTTAGAAGCATCTTTTTTAAATTCCATTATGCCGATAAGATGTGTCCTTAACCATTCTATTGAATTATCATTTTTATTTTTCCTCCACTTATCATAGTGTTCTCTCCAATCCTTTGAATCAAAAATACATCCATCTATTTTAATTGGTGCTGAGTTCTTGTTCCCTTTTGGAAAATGAATTTCAACCCCAATATAATCCTTTGAATAAAGTCCACTATCAAGTAATGAATAGATAAATTGCCATTTGTAGTATTCCTCAGAGGGTTTGCCCTGGCTGTCAGAAAGTGAAATATTATTTATATATTTGCCGTTAGAAGGAACTAATGACTTGGCCAGTAAGAGAGAAGTTGAATATTTTGCATCAAATTTCTGTTTTGATTTTGCAAATGTCATTTACCCGCCTCTAAAATAGTGTGAAAGATCTGGCAATGAGAAAATTCGTTTTGCATAGTTAAAGGTATCATTTTACCCACATAAGTAATTTTCGGACATGTGCTGGTCAGAAATGAGATTTTTGCCCATATCCAAAGACACTTATTTTAAGTCAAAAGCCCCGCCGTGCAACAGGGGTTAAATCCCATTCAAAAGCCCCGTTAACGCAACAGAACCCGCTCCTCTGTTTCAATACTTTAAGGTCAACCTTTGTACTTTAGGGTCAACTGCGAGTTTAGGTGCAAGGCTGGTCTATGGCAATTTATGCTAGATTATGCAAAATTCCAAGGTACAAGAACCAAGAACCAAGCAAAATCCAAACTCCAAGTTCCAAACAAATACCAAATTCCAAGTTATACGCCAAGAAAATTTCATCGAGTTGGAATTTGAAAATTGGAATTTATTTGGAATTTGCATCTTGGTTCTTGGAATTTTCTAATAATAATATTAACAAGTTATATTATCCAAAAATTATATATCTTAACATAGGTATAAACTTAAATAATAGTTAATTATTATAACAAAAAGCACTATTACCCAATAAAATACTATCCGGGGAGATTCCATATGGACACTGATGAGATCGCACTCAAAGCCCAACTCAGACAGCTGAAAATGGAAGAGAAGAAACGCAAGCGCGACGCGAAGCTCGCGAAAAAGCTCGATCGCCAGGAGGCGAAGAAGGCCAAGAAGTCAGCAACCTTGAAGGCCAAGGTCGAAGCCGGCAAGATCAAACTGCCGCCCGAATCGACCAAGAAGCCCGGTGCTGCAGAACCGCCCGAGGCCGAGATAATCGAGACGACGCCAAAGGAATGGGCACCTGTAAGTTCGAAATCCATGGATGAGAAACGCGCGAGGATCGATCGGTTGTCTGCTGAGGGTGTCAAGAGCCTCAAGATGCGTTTCCGCGAGAAATACGGCGAGGAGCTTGAAGTACCGGACATGTATGAAAAGAGCTACGACCTCGATCTTGGCGAACCCAGTGACGTACCCGGTGTGGCGAGCGAGCCCTCAGAACCGGGCGAGCTCAAGGCGGCGGAACCGGGCGAGAAGAAACGGTGGGGCGCCAAAGCCTCCAAACCCAAACCCAAAGGTGATAGGCCGTTGAGATTTTTCGATCTACGCCATCCGCTGTTCTTCAAAGATAAATTCACTAATGAAGAATCCGGCGGCGGTAAGAAAGCAATGATGTTAATTGTGGATATACTAATGTATATTATTTTCCCGATACTTATTCTTAGGATAATAACCACTATCATATATGTAATAAAAGATGGCAGAGCCGCGAAACGTGCAGCACTTGAATCTGCAAGTAGCCCCAAGCAGCTTAGTGAAGTATCAACTTAGATGTTTGATGTGAATAAATAAGGATGTAGGTTATAGGAGATAGGTGATAGGGATTGATGTCCTGAGTCCTTAACTATTTCCTACCTTATCGTCCGAGGTCCTGTTCGGGACTGCGGCAACTTGCTTCGCCAAGTTGCCTCGCATTTAAAATTCCTTCGGAATTTTAAAAGTTCGGGCTCCGGACACAGGACTACGGACACAGGACTGCGGACGCCGGACCTATCACCTAATTCCTACCACCTAACACCTACCAAATAACACACAACGTTGTAGCAACATTAAATATAAATTAAGGATGGGGTGAATATGAATTGGAAAGATAAACGATTAGTAGTAGTGGTAGCGGCTTTAATGATATTGGCCGGACTTATTATATTATATCCCAGCGGCGGTGCCGATAAAGGCTATGTTTATGCACCGACGATACAATTGCCCGAGGACCTGTATATTGTGCTGGTCGATGAACCGGAGAACGATTATGATCTTACTTTTATTGCGGCACTATCCTCGATTGTAGTTCGAAATGGCGAATATCACCCAATGTTCATACTTGAAAACGGCGCGCTGGATGAACACCAATTGTGGTCCATAGAGCATATGAATTTAATGGATGTAACAAAGATCATTTTCACCGACCAGGATTCGACTTTGGAGAATTTGAAAGCTCAGATCCCGATCAATGATAACTTTACTTTTATCCCCAAACCAATGGTACTTGGCGATTTTATCGGGTTCGATGGTTTCATTTCGGTCGGTTCCTATAAAGAATCGCTTTGGGTCGCGCCCTTGGCGAAAGTCGAAAATAAGGTTATTGTTATTGGCGAGCGTACTTTTTCGAACCAAAATGAGGTTTGGACGAAACTTCGAGAAAATAACGTAATGTGCAATTATGTGGTTATTGTAAATCCTTACGATATAAGTACAGGATCACTGTCAATTAATGTTCAAGATTACGATGTGTACGATTCTAATTATCATATCCCGGCGCTTTCTGCAGTCGCTGCGGAATTAGCAGCTTACCATGACGCCTATGTCCTCACGGATTATACACCGACCCCCACCCCGATCTACACCTACGATTCCGCCAGTGATTATGATATGGATGCGAATTACCAGCTCAACTCACGTGCGATCGGAACCTATCTAGCACTCAAGAACCTCACGAGTTTACATGGCATACCTGAATATGTTTGTATTGTCGGGAGTGCCGCGGCAGTACCACAGTTCCAGCTGCCACCGAATGGTGACGGTGATGTACTCGTCAATTCGGATGTGATCTTCGGGTTCTTGGATGATGACAAATACACAATGGATGCGGCGGTTGGCAGAATAGTCAACCTTAATGTCCAGGGCGCCTCGAACATGCTCGCGCGAACCTTTGGGTATAGCAACTTCATAGACCAAGTTATTGTAGAGTATAGCGATATTGCCGGTGGTACCCAGGATGTGGATTGGCGCCATCACGGCGCGTCGTTCAGCGGCTACCAGATCACCTATCTGCGTATGCAGGCCACGCCAGGCCGTTGGATCTGTGACGATTATGAAGACGAAGATATCGAATACGAATATTTCGGGCCGACGGGCGCAGGCGAACTTGTTGGGGACGGCGCAAAAAATTCGGACGAGCGCGATATCGGCACGATCTGTGAAGCGAGCGGTTTTGTTGCATATCGCGGGCACGGTAGCGATACCGGTTCATTATATTCAGTTAGAGTATATGGTCCAAACGGTGAAGAAGGTGTTTTAACCAGCGAAGATGCGCGTGGGTTGTTCTTGCCGCCGCAGGTTTCCTCGTTCGTTGCATGTATGAACGCGAAGATCCACGGCACCGATTTCGGTGTAGATGCACCAGACTGTGAACTTGAACGATTGTTTCCGATAAATTATTTATATGGTGGCGCGGTGGCATTGATGGGTGCAACCGAAGTCAGTTATAGCAATATTGCCCAGGATGTGGATTCACTTTGGGCTGAATACGGCATTGGAATATTCCACGATGACAACCACGAATGGGATCTTAATGATGCATGGTATGCGTTCTTCTGGGATGGCATTTTGAACCATGAAGCTGAATACGGTACCGTAGGTCATGCCCTGCGATGGGCCGAGAACCGGTATATCGCCTATCATGACAATTCAGTATCGCCGTTCGATTGTACCGACAATGGCGATCTTGGTGCACACTGGAAAGAAGTTGCAATGTTTTGTATATATGGCGACCCTGCCTTTCAACCCTATATAACGTCGGAGGGCGGGAACAGTTTTGACCCCTGGCATAATGGCGACGATGACAATTAATTGGCAAATTTTTTATTTTTTTACTTTTATTTGAATAGATTACCCTATGTTCGGGAACGCGGGAACCGGGAGCAACGGGAACCGGGAGCGCGGGATTTAATTACTCCCCCCACCCCCCATTTCAACCGTTGAGTACGCTGAGTTCGCAGAATCTTTAAAAAGATTTTAGATTCATGATTCAAGATGAGATATCTCTAATCTATAATCTTGAATCTCCAATCCATGTGCATAATAAATAATTCTGCGCTCTCTGCGTCCTCTGCGGTTTATCATTTGACATTAATTAGGGGTGGGGGGCAACCGACTCCCGATACTCCCGAGCTCCCGCTACTCCCGAAATATATCATAACCTGTAATACCAAAGACTTTTTATCTGAATATTCTCTTCACTTCCAAAGGTGGTGACTAAAAACTTGTACGCAGATAATACAGATGAAACTTCGGAAGACACTCAGGAACCCGCCCAGGAGCCCAAAGCCCAACCCCCACCCAAAAAACTGCCCATTCTACCGATAATAGCTATGGGTGCATTGTTCATTGTAGCCATTGGGTTAGCGTTGAACCTGGCACCGATTTATGATAGGTTGGGTATGAAGGCAGATTTTACAGAAATTGGCGGCGGATCCGAGGAATCTGTGATCAACCCGTTGATATATATTTCAGTTATTCTAATTGCCACCGCGATAATATTATTTATCGGGCGCAGGCGCAAGGGGCGTTTCCTAAAATATGTGTTTCTTGGAATTATATGTTTAACTATGGTCTATGTGTTCTTCCCGTTTCTTACGATGGCGATCTATGCGGACGAATTTGACGAGGAATGGGACCTCGAACAGGATCTAGACCAACCCATAAGTATTATCGAGGTAGATAATATTGACAATGATGATGCCCTAGAGATAATTTTAGGCACCGAAACAGGATTCGTGATCGTTTATGACGGTAAAACGCATCTAGAGGAATGGCGGAGCAATGACCTGGGGTCGAGCGTTACAAAAATATTGGTTGTGGATATGAATGGTGACCGCAATCAAGATCTGATAGTTGCCGCGGGCACGATCCGTATCTTCAGCCGTGCCTCAGCCGACCAAACTTTAAGTGAAGTGTGGCAAAGCGACAATAATGATTATACTTCGATCGGGTATGGTCGCCTAGGAAACTACTCGGGTTATTCAATAGTCGCCTGCGATAACACTGACTTATTATCGATCTTCAATTTCAATAACCTGATATTCCAAAACCAGTCCACCCATCAAATGTCACAACCGATAAAAGATGTGGTTGTGGATGATATCGATAATAGCGGCGATGATGAACTCGCGATAATGAGCACATCTCAACTTCAAATAGTCCGAGCCTCGGATTTTACCAGCCTTTTGAACATAACGCAATTGAATGATCTAACGGGAGTGTTAGTTGAAAATAGTTATTACCGGCAGACCGACCAGTTGATCTTATGGAATCAAACTGGCCAAATTCATATCTATGACTATCCGAGCCAATCACGACTATGGCAAGAAGACGTTGGCACACATATCGGTGGTATTGCCTTCCGCGATCTGTATACCAACTCCAAAGGTAAGGAAATGATCGTTAGCGTGGATGGCAATATTTATATCTATTACAGTGACGAAGACAAAACCAATTACAAATATTACTGGGACTTCACCGACGACCTCGGGCGCTTGAACTCCGCGGCTAATGGCATCGCGGTCGCCGATCTGGACCGTGACGGGGATGATGATGTCATTGCCGGCCATTCCCAGGGCTATAACTCCGAGGAGATAACCGGGTTTGACGAAGATATGTTAAATACACCGTGCCTAATTGCGGTTGTGATCGCGGTGATCTTAGGGATATTGCTGTTCAAATATCCTGAATGGTATATTATAGATTTTATCGGGCTCGTCGTCGCTGGCGGAGTTTGTGCGATCATCGGGATATCACTGGCCGTGCTGCCAATTTTAGTGCTTCTGGTAATTTTGGCGATCTATGACGCGATCTCGGTCTACAAAACCAAGCATATGGTAGACCTCGCCGATAAGGTCGTGGATTGGCACCTGCCGATACTGTTGGTGATACCCAAGACCCGGAGCTATTCATTTATTAAACAAAAAGGTTTGAAAAAACAGATCGAAGACGGCGAGGAGCGTGAGGCAATGTTCATGGGGCTTGGCGATATAATTATTCCCGGGACCCTAGCAATATCGGCGTTCACCTTCCTCAACCCGATCTCTAGTTGGGCCAGCCTCACCGGCAACTTCCTCGTTGCCATCGGCGTGCTTATCGGCACCTTGTTCGGGTTCACAGCACTGATGCGCTATGTGCTCAAAGGCAACCCCCAGGCGGGCCTGCCGCTGCTGAACTCAGGCGCGATCATCGGATATTTCATTACATATTACCTGGTCTATCAGGACCTGGGCTTTGGTGTGAGTCTTGTGTTTTGAATGATTTTTAGGGGTGGCACTGGCGCTACATCGATTAAAACTTCATCTGTCAAAGGATCCTCAATCTTTTTTAACACCCAATTTCTTATAAAAAAGCGGTACGTCCTCTTTACTCGCCTCTATACAGATCTTCATACTTTCTTCAACGGGTAATGGAAGTGTCTCTGCGAACTTATCGGCGATCTTGTTATAGTTATGCATGAACGTGCAATTTACATGCGGCGTTTTAAAACATTCTTTATACCGTTCCCAGATCGTCTCGACGGCCTCTTGTGTTATATTACCGAGCGCCAAAGGTGTAAAAGGGCATGGGCAAATATTGCCGGTCGCATCGATCGTGAAATGCTGATAGCCGCCGGTACATCCCAGCATGTCGCCCCTCTCAAGATACGGAAATGCGCTCACTCGCGGATAGTGCTTGGAGGTATTGGCTTTCATATGTAGTTGATAAAGTTGCTCGCGGTCACTATCCTCAAGTGCTATTGAGGGTTGGTCGATAACTTTACCGGTCGGTACAATTTCGAGTATTCGGCATTCGTCAACATCTAGCTTGAATAAAAATTCAAGCAATTTTTCAAGCTCGCCATTTTTAATATTTTCTTTGGTTGCGACAGTTGAGACAACAGTATAAAACCCAAATTGTTTGGATAGTTTAATTGCGTTAAGCGCGATCTCAAATGCGCCCTTGTAACCGCGAAGCTTATCGTGGTGCTTGGGGTTTGCACTATCCAAACTTATGACAAAAGAGAATAACCCCGCATCTTTGAGCTGTTTGGTCAAGATCTTTGTCAGCCCGTACCCCGTCGTAAATATCGCACTGTAGGAACGGTCGTCGATGCCTTGGATTATCTCAACCAAATCCTTCCGTAAAAGCGGCTCGCCGCCCGACAGCCCGACCCAAACCACCCCTAATTTTTGGAATCTATGGATCGTATCTAAAATGGTCGCTAATTTCAGGTCTTTGCCCGGTCGATATTCATTCGAACAGTGCCAGCACTTATATTTACACATGTTCGTCACTGCAAATTCCAGGCTAAGTGGTACGTGATCGCCTTTGGAGGTTGTCAATAGCCCGTCAATGTAGCGGTCGAACGCGCGGCTTGGATAAGGCGGCACCTGTGAAAATATTACATGTTGATCGTTGATCTTCGTGAATTTCTCGTATTTCAACATTTTATTCAGGAAAAGTATGAATTTCCAGGGCAGTTTCCGCAGCTTTTTGTCTTTGAAAAATACTTTGGTTAAGAACAACGATTTTTTCATGCCAAGCATTTGTTCGGTCTTTACCGCCATGATCTATCTCCAACCAATATTATCTGACCATCGTGTATACTTTTTTCAGGGGGGCCACTTCGTTCAATTTAGGATTGAACACCACTCCGTGCAATTCAAACTTGCGAGGATAGGGTAAAAAGCCAGCTTTGATAAAAGGTTTATTGTTGAAATATCCTAATCTGGGTAATACTGCGATCGCACAACCCTCAGCTTTTGCACGTTCGAGCATCGAATTTATCAAACCCAGCTGTTCGATCGGGGCTAGATCAGTTATATTTCCATTATCGACCCATGCGACCTGAAATGGTCTTTTGCTCACAATGGTCTGTTTCAAATAAGATATAAAACCCTTGTATTCATTCTTCTTTTCATTGAAAATCAATGTGCTGATATTTTTATGATCCAAATACCATTCCAATTCTTGGCGTGACATTTTTCGTGAAAGTTCGAATTCGTTAGGATACCGGTTCACTAACTCCAAAACTGCCCCGATATTGCCGGGCTGATATTCAGTAATTTGAGCCTTGAACCTTTTACCTATATCTCCTGCCGCCGACGCTCTTTCCGGAAACTTAAGCGAGGTCTCGATGAACTTCTTGGCGACACGTTTAGATATACAATCCCTATCGGGTTTAATACAGCTTGATAACGTGCTTAATTTAAACTTCTCCAAAAACTGCCGCATCGGAATTTCTATGCCAATCGATTCCTGAAATATATCAAAATCCAAGATCTTACATGCCCAATCCGATTTTAATATTAATTTCATTGTTGGCCCTGCATCACCAAATTTGAGCAGTGCACTTTCATAGACCTTTTTTCCTAATTGTTTAAATTCGAAATAGGCCAATAAAATATCATAATCGCCCTCAATTAACCGAAAGGTTTCATGCATGAGCGCGCGTGCGATGCCGTGCCTGCGTGCGGACGGGTCAACCGCCAAATAGGTGCTGATACCGCCCTTGAGCACCTTCGAGCCCCACCGGAATTGGCCGGGGATCACGCCATTGAAACCGATCAATTTATTTCTATTGTCGTAAGCCCCGAGCATCAACCTCGGATCAAACCCAGGCACTTTCGAGATCCATCTGAAATAATCTTGGTCATACTTCAAGAACCCTTCGAGGCCGTAATCATGTTTCCAGGTTTTGGCGATCAATTTGGTGATTGCGGTTATATTTTCTGGGGTTAGCTCGACTGGCGATATCGAATATTTCTTCAATTTAAACTACCTCGCTATTGATTGTTTTCCCAATTTCTGATGAAACACACCTCTTAATCCCTGTGGTAAAAATGCACGGAAGATCGCATAAATCATACGATACGAAAGAGCCGGATAATAATACAAATAAAGCTCTTCCCAGCGCGGTCGAAATTTATTTTTATAGAAATAACTTGAGCTTGCCGGATATAGAAATTTTAAGTAGTCCTTGTACATCAAATCCATTATCTTGGTGTGTATCGGATTATTATAATCATTACCTATTTCCATATTTGAAAAGGGTACGAACCCTAAATAAACAGACCTAATATTTTGTGGTTTCAGCCTTTCAAATATCTCAGTAATTAAAAGCTCGGTCGTACCGTTGGGTGCATCGCATCGGCGGCGGATGAGATCTATATAGTAACTATTAGTAGAATAGATCGGTATGCACAGCGCAAAAGCCTCAATGCCTCGTTCTGAGGTCGCCAGATAATATTTACAATCCTCCGCCGGCCTTTCCGGAAGTTTGCTGATAAAAAAGGCAAGCTCTGGCGTGGCTCTGGTCTCTAACCAATCCTGAGTTATTTCTTGACATTCGCTATATATCTTTTCCGAGATGTTACCGGTTGCATTTTTGTAATCTTCACATTCAGATATCGAAATATTACACCTTTTGGCATGGTTTATGCCGCGCCGCACATTTTGCATCTTGTTGCCGGATAATGTGAATGTCGCCAAGTCGATGACCGCTTCGCTGCCGATATAAACCTTCCCGAATCCCGAACCTTCGTAGATTTCCATGAGTTCCTTTTTTGCCATGAAGAAGCAAATAGACCAACTGCGTGAATTACAATATTGTTTGAAATCATGTAATAGTAGTGGCATATTCTTTTTATTGCAGATCGGGTCGCCGACAACGACCGAGGTTTGATGAAGTGGTTTATAGGCTATGAACCCACAATTATCATTACCTTTAAAATGTGCTAGATCCGTATCTAATGTTAAATACGACGCAGAATTCAGGCCATGTTCTTTTAATTGCTGCAGCATCCAACTATTATCAATTTGCACTCTTTCTATCATTTGCACATCTCGCATCCAGACTTTTCCACTAACTCTAATCTAGGTGGAATGTTAGAAAATATAAAAATCTTTGTACAATTGTTAAGGTTCGTGGATAAAAATCAAGTTTTAGAGTCAATGTAGAATTACTGTCTATTGTGGATTTGAGATTGGAGATTTCGGATGATCATCAAATATGAAGATAGAAGTTAGAGTTAAATTTCTAGCTTCTATCTTCTAACATCTAACTTCCTTTTCCATAGGCCACCCCAATCCTTAATCCTCAAACCTTACACCTAAAAAAAAATTCACTCTTCCTCAGCCATAGGAATGTCAAAATCGAACTCAAGATTATCCAAAACCTCTCGGAAAAACACCCGAACAAAATAGATCTCGGAATCGCCGTCCTCTTCACTGCCCTCACGCATATCGCACCAAACCGCATTGATCGAAGCGTTGGTCGCCACCACCCCCGTATAATCACCAATGAAATCGTTATCGCCGTCACGGCTGTGATCGCCGTTCGAACTTTCATCCGAGATCGGGAGGTTCAATGGGAAGGTCTCACCGCCATCGAACGACATCGCCCACCAATATTCCAGTAACGTATTGTTAGCATCCCTGCGACGGTCATAAAAGGTTACATGTACATAACCTTCGTCCGAGACCGCGACCGCCGGGAAGAACTGGTCGATGCCGTTGCTAACAATATCATTATTTACTCTGATCGTTTCGCCCCAGGTGCCACCACCGTCATGGCTGTAAACCAGATACGTGTCTGAATCGCCATTTGAATAATCACCCCAGGTGCAATAGAGACTGCCGCTATATTCACTGTCGGAATTATCCACCGCTAACATCGTCATCGTAGGTGTACGATAATTACCATTTTCTAAGTAACGGGGTATAGGTGTGATCGGCGCGATCGAAACCGGGTTGACAAAGCTTTGACCTCCGTCATTAGAATAAGCATAGCGTACCATGTTCTGGTTGAAATCGATCCAGGTTATGTGTACGACACTATTTTCATCCACCACAATTGCCGAACCCTGTATCGCCATTTCAGCCGATTCGAATTCTGTTACCACTATCGGGCGCGACCAGGTCTGACCACCGTCGGTGCTGCGGCTGAAAACTAATTGTGAGATCAACATAAAATTGAACATCGACCAAGCAACATATACATTTCCATTATTAGGATCTACTGCAATCCATTCTTTGTCATGGAATGTTGCAACTGATTGCAAAGCCGTAAATACAACCTCAACTTGGTCAAAGCTATCGCCGCCGTTGGTGGATTTGGCGACGAAGATGCCGTTGGAACGACCCAGATTATATCCGAATCCTATGGGATTTAGTGGATTGGTAGCACGCTTGAAACAAATACCTGCCATATAGAAATACCCTTCCTTCGAAACCGCCAAAACCGGATCACCTGAATTTTGGAAACCCGTGAGTTCTGTAACCTCGTCATCACCTGGATATCCTGGTATTAGATCTTCGGTCCAGTTCTTGCCACCGTCATGTGTGGTATAGAATCCGCACCAGGGTGCGCCATCGGGTGAGTTATAGTCATTTGACCCTGCAACAATGTTATCGGGGTCCAAGGGGTTGACCGCGACCGTGGGCTCGTTATTGTCTCTTGGGCCACTTGTTGCCGGGTAATTGGTCGGCGGGTATTTATAGAGTGGCTCGCTCGGCCCTGATGCTTTCTCTCTCTGCGATTCTATAACTGCCGAGTTCAAGATCGCCGCCAGTATTACAATAATAATAATAAATGCGATCACAATTTTCAACTTGCTCTTTTTCATTATATTACCCAAATTCCCCGTTATTAATTCAATATTCCAAAGTTGGTGATAGTATATTCGCCATTATTAAAATATTTATCGGAATTTTTTTCAATGCGATTTTACAATTGTACACAAAAAAGATTTATGATTGTAAAATTATTTACCAAGCATGAACTTTAAAACCAAACTTCTCTTGATTTTCGTTTTCATAGTGATACTAATAATAATCTTTGCAGTGACCCAGTATCCAAGTTCAACACCTTATACTTCACCTGGCGATCAAGCACCAGAGATCCCACCGCTCAATGTGACCTTTGAGGAACCGTATGTATTTCATAAAGAAGGCTACGAGCCAAGTATTGCCTGTAATTCCGATGGTACACTTTATTATACAGCCCACAAGAATCTCGATGATAAAGGCTCCTGGGATTATCTTGCATCTTGGTTCCTCGTCAGTACCGATAACGGTGAGACCTGGTTTTCCCCAACCGAGCCCTTCCCTAGGGGTCTAAAATGGCAAACTTATGTGGGTGACGAGGGCGATATAGCAATAGATGGAAGAGATAATGTCTATTTCATAGATACCTACCTTTTCGATAATCACCTTCACGTTTGGAGCAACCAGGACCAGTTTGAATATTCAGTTCGTATCCAGAAAACCACAGGTCTTGATGACAGGCCCTGGATCGCTGCTCAAGGCGATCAGTTACTTCATTATCTCGGTAATAATGGTGTCGAAGTTGCCGGCGGACGATATTGGTACTATCGCTCGACCGACGGCGGCCGGATCTGGACCGCAGGCGACCCGGTGCCCGGTAATGGCTGGGGCCATATCGATGCCGAGCGTAACGGCGACCATGTCTATATCATCTCTGAAAGTGCGGTGGGCGGCCCTGCAGATATTCTTGTATACGTCAGCGATGACCGTGGTGCTACCTGGGATTGGAACAACCCGGTAACCATTGCCTATCGCAACGGCTCTGGCAGGCAATACCCGATAATTTCATCGGCCGAAAATGGAATGGTTTGGGCGTTGTGGAACGATGCAACTGACGGTGTGGAGCTCGGCAACAAGGTTTTTGTCGGGCGCAGTACCGATTATGGCGCGAGCTGGGAATATTGGAATCTCACGCCATTTAAGGGTTACATGGATTATCCCACGATCAACGGCGGCCCCGACGGGTCAGTGGCAGTAGCGTTCTATGCAACCCAAAGATTGCCTGTGGATGACGAAAGTGAATGGCACCTTTACGGCGCGATGCAGCTTAATGCAGATCAAGGCGACCTCGACCTTAATTTCTCGATTGCCGATCCGGACCCTTGCTATGTTGGTTCCAACCTCCACGCGCTCCATGATTTCTTCGAGATCGTCATCAGCCCGGATATGGCGCTCAATATTGGTTATCAATATTATATCGGACCTGAGAACGGACGAAGCGATATGTATTTCGTTCGTGGTACGATAGAAGATTAAGATTTAGCTGATTCAAATGTCAACCGAAAGACCAATGCAAAGGGTATGGCGCCGCTGGAAATATGATTTTGTAATTGCAATTGTAGTTTTCATACTTGTTTTTGTTTTTGCCTATACCTATGAAGTACAAAGGGAAGAGGAAGGATTAGAGTTAGAGGAGCCGCTGGAGCCCTTCCAAGTCGATGCCAGCTCACGAATTACGGCCGGCACCAATACCTATACGATAAATATTACAAATGATCAAGCCTACACAATACGGGAATTAACAGTCGAGTTTAGAAATATAGCACCGACCGCCATCGAGGATCTTCACACGATCTATTCAGACACCTTGAACCCAGGTACAGAACTTCAATATCCCAATTCCGTTCAAGTTAGTGCAGTGAATTTAGATATTGTCCTGGATGGTCAAGAGCTAGTTACGGGCTTTACCAACCTCAATCTCTATGTCCAGAAGGAAGGCAGTACCCAAGAATGGTCTTCTACCAGTTCAGGTAACGACGAAGAGCTACATCTAACCCAAAGCGATTTTGAAAATGCGGGTTATGGTAATTACATCGCGATCGTCCGTCATGAGGCTGGTGCACGCGATCTAGATTTCGATCTAACCTATAGTATCACTTACGGAGAACCGGTACTAATTAAAAATTATAATACGCCACTCGAGCCCGGCAACAGCCACGAGTTCGCATTCACGCTTAATCTGGCCGAAAGTGATCTATCCGTAATAGAATGCTCGATCATCGGGGTCGTTGAGCTCGCCAATGTGGGCAATCTTCCAATTGAACTAATTTACAATTCTGCATGGGAGCTCCAAAGTATATCCCAACCCGTGCCCGAAGAGTCGTTAGGAGATATACCGTGGGGGCCAGTCGATCTAACCGGCACGGCCGGTGCAATTTTGTATTTCATTACTGTCATTACCGGTTTCTTATTTTATATTCGCATTAAGATCAAGGAGGACTATACAATTAAAGGTACCGGGTGGGCGCATTGTTTCTTTTCGCTTATTACAATGTCACTTGTCTTGGCCCATACCTTTACCGCGCTACCGAAAGATTGGCCGTGGGGCTCTGCGGGGATGGTAACTGCGGTCTTGGGGTTGATAGTTCTAGGTGCCTTTACTGTTTTCAGTCTCTTTGACATCGAATTCATTAACCGAATGGGTCGTGAAAAATGGAGACTTGTGCACCTTATACTGACATTTGTATTAGTTCTATTGATTGTACTGCATTTCGGGTTGATGGGCGATCACCTCGGATTCCTCAAATGATGCTGTGCGGCTGGTTAAGTGATAATGCGAGATTTGAGTCTGCCATCAGAAAGGCGAGAGGCGAGAGGCGATAGCGAAATGAATCTAAATAGTTGGGAGTTGTGAGATCTTGAAGGCAGACCGTTCTGCTTAATTATTACCAATCGTCACTTGCAGAAGGCTGAGGACTGATTAATTTCATTTCATTATAAAACCTCCAAGAACCAAATATCAAGTACCAAACAAGCTCCAAGTTCCAATGTCCAATATCCAAACCGGGTTTGGATCTTAGGTTTTGGAATTTGTTTGGATCTTGTATCTTGGTTCTTGGAATTTCACATTATGCCTTCAGCAATCAACGGGAAAAAATAAAAGGCAAAGCGTTCAGCCATCAAACTCACAACTTATCGGACGCCGGGCCTCTACCTAAATTGGTCTAACAGATTCTGATGCTTCTCACAAAATTCCGGGTCTGAAAATTGTGCATGGATGAGCTCTTCCTGCCAATGTGCATTGAACAATCTGCATCCCGCGTCCTTACAAAATGGTTCACCAGTTAGTGTATAGAATAAAGCTTGACTCACATAACCTTTCATTACCTCCGTAAGTCGAGCGTCATTATAATCAATAAATCTGTCCTGGAATTGTTTTTTTAACTCGTCTATTGCTAGTTCGGATTGACCCGTGTTTATACAATTCTGCTTTAAACGATAGAATTCTTTGGGTTTTGCCGGTGCTTCCACGATACCAGAGGTCGATATTATCGACGGGTACCCGCAAATTATTACTCGTGCATGATATCTTCGGTCCGCCTCATCGAACGTAGCAAAAATACGATTGGTAAAAATTATATGGATGATTTCGCCTGTTAATTCATCCGGAGGGATCAGCTCTCTAAATAATGCCTGTAGTTTAAAACCATCATATAAGACCCCCACCGCGCTCTTATTTGGCTCTGATAACAATTTTTTTTCAAATGTTATTTCTCCTAATAACGGCTCAAAATCATTATTGGTTTGAAATAGATCACGAATTTTAAGGTTTGCTAATCTTTGTGCAATCTTCGGTATTTCATCAACCTTCAAATATTCGCTAAAAAAATCACTATTGATCATCACATTGATATTCTTGAATTTTTCAATTAAGTAATTTCTTATTTCACCAAGAACCAAGTTATCTGAAGTCGGGTCATCATAAAGAACAATAGTTTGTGGCTTAGTCATTTTTAAGAAGCTCATACGCGATTTCAGCTCCCTTTTTACCGGAAAGCAGCATAGCGCCGAAGGTCGGCCCCATTCTTGGCAACCCGTAAGTCGTAGAAACTGCCATGCCCATGATTATCAGCCCCGGATACGCTTCGCCGGTATGCTCGACGATGAGATCTTCGGATCGCTCGACCCACATCGCGCCGAACCCCACGGTCTTGATCAATCCCCTGTCCTCTAATGTTTTCACCACCACGGCATCATGACCCGTGGCGTCGATCACTAATTTAGATTCCAACGCGATCGGATCGACACAGGTTATCTCGCGCGGCAGTGCCGAGACCGGTGTCCAATTCACCACGGCGCCACTGACCCGTTTTTCCTCGTGTATTACCACGTCATCAAATCTGGTCATATTAAGAATTTTCACGCCAGCTTCACAGGCTGCCGCGATCAGTTTTGAACACGCTAACGGGCCGGAAGTCACATAAAGATAATCTGTGTATTTCTTATATGTGATCCCTAACTCATCTAAAACAACTTGACCTGGCTCCCTGACCGTAATGGTATTCATCAGGTACCCCCCGATCCAGAACCCGCCGCCCAAGTAATTATTCCGCTCGACCAGCAGGACTTTTACCTTTCGTTCTGCAAGATCCTTTGCTGCCATGAGTCCCGAAGGGCCACCGCCGATGATTATTATATCGCATTCTGCGTATTCTTCCAGATCCTTAGCAAATTGACTCACTATTGCTCGTGTTACCTGACTTTCAGTCGCATGTTTGAAGGTTGCCATAAATCTCCACCCGTTTTATCTTATTCATTATCCCCATTAATTAACAGGGATGACGGATATATACGTAGCTATATATATGACTTATTATAATGTCGTAAATCCAGAATGAATGAATTGATTTTTAAAATCCATTAAGTTATAATTATGATTAACTTCCTCTGGTGATTACATGAAAATGCCGTGTGAATTAATTGTCTGGTATATTTTGCCAGCAATACGAAGTGCGATTGCAGAAAGTATGATTAATGATCATAATTTACGTCAAACCGAGGTCGCGCGAAAGTTAGGTGTTACTGATGCCGCGGTTTCCCAATACTTATCTTCCAAACGCGGGAAGACCGTAATCAAAGACCCGAAAATCCTCAAACAGATCAAAGAGTCCGCCAAACGCATAGCCAAAGGGGAGGAAGACAAAATACTTTTAGAAACCTGTAGACTTTGCGATCTTATCAAGAATAGTAAAATATTACTTGATCTTTATAAAGAACATGGCGGTGGCAAAATCCCACCTAACTTCGATCCTAAAAAATGTTTGTGAAAAATATAATATTAATACATAATGGGAAACGAATTTAAAGTCAACTTGTCGGCCAGTCCGACCGGAAGACCGACAGACAGGAAAACCGATGGACAGGTGACCAATAAATTCGTCTCCCGTCTCCCATCTCCCGTCTCCCGAATCCCGAATTAGACTTTCGACATTAAACATTTGACATCTAACTTAAGCTAAAATGGTGTGATGCATTTGAAAATCAAACTAAAGTTATTAATGCCGTTCAAAAATATTGTTGGTAACGAAAATATAACGATCGAATTTGAAGGCACGACTTTACAAGATCTATTGGATAATCTTACCTGTCAATATCCCAAACTCAAGGATACGCTATATAATACCGAAGGCAAGGTCGATTCTTTTGTTAATATTTTTGTTAATGACAAACCGACCTATATCGACCAAGAGTCGGAGGTCACCTTGAAAGATGGCGATGAGATACTAATTTTCCCAGCTATTGCTGGAGGTTAGTTAATGAAGCTTACTGAAAGGTTATTGAATCGATACAGCCGCCAGATATTATTGGAGGAAATTGGTACTGAAGGCCAGGAGCGTTTGTGCGATTCCAAGGCTGTTATCATTGGGTTAGGTGCGTTAGGCGGTGTGATCGCTGACAATCTCGCTCGTGCCGGGGTGGGGCACTTGAAGATCGTCGATCGCGATTTTGTCGAGCTAGACAACATCCATCGTCAGATCTTATTTGATGAAAATGATATCGATATACCCAAAGCCGTTGCCGCCGAGACAAAATTAAAGGCACTAAATTCAGATATCAAGATCGACTCGGTGGTCAACGATGTGAATTTCAGCAATATTGAATACTTGGTCGAGGGTGCGGATGTGGTGATGGATGGGACCGATAACATGGAGACCCGATTTTTAATTAACGACGCCTGTGTGAAGAATAACCTTCCCTGGGTTTACGGCGGTGCAATCGGGACGGTTGGGATGACAATGAACATCATCCCGCCCAAGACTGCCTGTTTTCGTTGTTTTATCCAGGATATCCCGCAGGTTGGTGTATTACCGACTTGTGATACCGCAGGTGTACTAAATGTAATTCCTATGGTAATAGGCTCGATCCAAAGCGTGGAAGCGCTCAAGATACTTTTGGGCAAGACCGAGCTAAATGAAAACCTGATCGTTTATGATATTTGGAAACATGACTTTCATGCAATGAAAATCCCACGTAAACCCGATTGTAAATGCTGTGCCAACCACACCTATGATTTTTTAGATATATCGAAAAGAACGATCGTCACTTCAATTTGTGGCACAAATACCGTCCAAATAACACCGATCGAAAAAGGGTCGTTAAATTTTACCGATATTAAACCAAAATTAGAACAGTTAGGTGAAGTTGACCAGACGAGCCATACCTTAAAATTTAAGACTTCAGATTACATTATCACAATATTTAGGGATGGGCGTGCGCTAATAAAAGGCACACAGGATGAGAAACTTGGTAAATCGCTGTATGCTAAATATATTGGCACCTGAGAACTCCCAATGTTATTAATGAGAAACTAAAGAACCGAGGAACCTAAAAACAGGGCTATCGGGTTCATAAGTTCATACGTACTTCAATCTGTTTGCAGTATTTGGAGTTTGTGAATATTATTAGATAAATCGAATTAACTTTATGGTATGCATGATGCTC
>CBDVCJ010000022.1:0-23286 GCA_965372445.1 uncultured Thermoplasmata archaeon
CAAGGGGGTAAGAATATAGTAAGAAAAAACTTAGTAAAGGATTCAGATGATGATGTTTTATCGAGGATTAAATTATTTTGTATTTTTATAATACTATTAATTTCAAGTATAATAGTAATTCCTAATCCACTATTGGCTGATTTGACTAGAGGGCAATCTTTGCCATCATTGGGTTGGTCTGTTGCATTCGACTATCAGGTCGGAGATTTTCCAGAACACTTTGCGCTCGGTGATATTGATGCTGACGGTGATTTGGATGTGGTTACCGCCAACCTTTTTGATGATACTGTTACAGTTTACTTTAATAGCGGTAAAGGTAAATTAATAAATAGAACCGATTTTAGTACTGGCCTCCCTGGGGACGGTCCTCGTAGTGTTGCTATTGCAGATGTAAATGAGGATAACAATAATGATCTAGATATTTTAATTGCTAATTATTATGGCGGTACCATTACTGTATTGACGAATAATGGAATTGGTAATTTTTCTCAACCGGTAAATTATACCGGTCTTGAAAATCCGACTTGTATTAAAGTTGCCGATATAAATCAAGATAATTATATTGACATAATTGTAAATGATTACTACGAAAATAAAATTGGAATTATGCTTAACGACGGAACAGGAGCATTTCAACTTACAGATACTTATTCTGTAGGCACACACCCAGGATCCTTCTGTATTTTAGATATTGATGGTGATAAAGATATCGATATAATTTCTGCAGACTTTATTGATGATACTATCACAGTATTAGAAAATATAGATAAAGGTAATTTCACTATTAAGGATAAATATTCAACTGACAGCGGACCCCGAGGTATAACTTCTGGTGATTTGGATAATGATGGAGACCTCGATTTAGTAGTTGCGAATAGACATGCAGATAATATCACAGTTATGAAAAACCGTGGTGATGGTAATTTTTCTGCAAGATATGATTATCCATGTTATAATACAGCTCTGACTCCCGCAATAGGTGATCTTGATGGTGACGGGGATAATGATATTGGAGTAATATGTCTTGGTGACAATACACTAAGGATTTTCAATAATAGTGGAACAGGTAGCTTCTCAGAATACTATGATATAATACACCTACAACCAGGTCCTTCTTGGCTCGAGATCGCAGATCTTGATAAAGATAATGATAATGACATCGTTATTTCTTCTTCATATCAAGATAAAATTTTAACAATTTTCAGGGACTTTCCACCGAACATTGTAATCACGGAACCCGATGGCTTAGATGATCTTGCCGATTTAAGTTATACTATAAAATGGATAGGTACAGATCCAGATAAGAATAATATTTTATCTGTCGATTTATTCTATAACATTATTTTAGGTGACAAAGATAGCGGCGGTCGTGGTGATAGCGGAAATGACGGTTGGCCCGAATTGCCGTATACCAGGATCGAACCTATGCCGTCACCCGCGTGCCATCGTGGAGAGGATCCATCCGCAGGTAGGGGTGCGATATACGGTATCCCGATCGTATTTGGGACGGATAATGATGATGGCGAATATGAATGGGACTGCTCTGAGATAGAAAATGGCAGTTACCAATTAGCAGCAACGATCTACGACGATTATGGAAATTATCATTCCGTTGCGAGTAAATATAACGTGACAATAACCCATAATGTACCGCCGAAATTGATAATTTTGAACCCGCCGGATAACAAGACCGTCTCAGCCCATACCTCGTTCACAGTTCGATGGGCGGATACCGACCCTGACGATAATGCGGTCATTAATATTTCCTATGATAATGATAATAACACAGAGAACGGCAATAAAGGTCGGTTACTCTCAGAACGGTTTGAAAATAAAGATGGCGATAATGACAAATTTAAATGGAAGACCAGCTCAGTACCGGAAGGTGAATATTATATAGTATTTGAGATTACTGATGGCCATCGCGACACGATAATAAATTATAGCGATGGAAAGGTTTTGATCAATCATGATATCTCTATGAACGACGCGCCGGATATAACCATTATTGAGCCCAATGGCGTTGATGATATTGTGGTTATGTCCTATTTTATTACATGGCTCGATTCGGACGAGGATGACGACGCTGAGATCACCTTATATTATGATGACGACGATGCGGATTTCAATGGCATCGAAATTATCGACGGGATAATGGAAGACGATGATAGCAAAGCCTCTGACGGTACCGAGATCAACATGTACGTTTGGAATACCACGGGGTTGCTTGATGGTGATTACTACATCTATGGCAAGATCGAAGATGGTGTCCATCCCCCCTACTTTAATTACAGTTCCGGTCCTATAACGATCTCACAAGACACAATTTGTGAAGAACCAGTCCCTCCCAGAGCTGTAATTTCATCACCTGGGTCTGGTGAGGTATTTTCGGCGGACGAAAAAATCCGGTTTGACGGAACAGAAAGTGAAGGTCAGAATATAACTTATTTTTGGAGTTCTAACCTAGGTGGTAAGCTCGGTACCACCAGTTATTTTGAAAGGAATTTATCAGAAGGAAATCATATAATAACTTTGACTGTAATGGATTTGGAAGGAGCATTTAATTCAACTTCAATTATTCTTTATGTTATTAATTTAACAATCGAAAATTTGACAGATATTGATAGCGATAATGACACGTATAATGATACTTATGAAAAGTTAAAAGGCACAGACCCATTCGATAATACAATTTATCCATTAGATACCGATGGCGATGGTATCTTCGATTATCTTGACCCCGACGATGATAACGACGGCTATAACGATTCTATGGAATGGTCATTCGGTACAGACCCACGTGACCCAAATTCTACGCCACCCGATCTTGATAAGAATTATTTACCGGATTTGATAGACCCTGATATCGATGGGGATGGTGTGCCAAATAAAGATGATGAATACCCTAATGATCCCAAAAGATCAGAAAAGGAAAAAGTTGATTATACGTCAGTATTTAGTGCGTTTGTTGGGATTATTTTAATTATAATATTATTTGTGATATTATTTATGTATGTTAGGAAACAAAAGGTTGAAAATAAGGCTAAAAAGAAAAAGGGTAATGATAATAAACAGAGTAAAAGGTTGAAAAGTTTTAAGGATTAATTGACATAAAAAAATGCTTAGATCAGTGGTCCACGTTGTGGAAAAAGGCCGTTGGATTTGAACTTCGACCCAACACGTTTAAGTTGTGAGTTGTGAGGACGCTTCGCTTGAGTTGTGAGTTTGTGGCAATATTCTCATTATGTAGGATATATAACTATTGCTAAATACGTAGGATTGCTATCTATTTGCCAAATTGCGTAGGTTTGTCAAAGTTCTAGCCATTGGGCGTGGGACTTGAATGCCTTTTGGTTGATTCGTTGGATTGTCCAATGGTTAATTTAATGCGTGCACACTTTTTCTCGGTTGATTCGTGTGGTTATTATTTATTTGAGCAATCCAACACCTTCAGTAATCAAATGGCGCTCCCACGCATCAATCATTGGACGTTAAATCCTACGCACAATGGTAAACTTAAGACAATCCTACGCCATCAGGCTATTATATGGCAATCCCACGCATTATGGCATGCCTAAAACAATCCTACGATCTTTAGCAATACAATAACAGTCCCACGAACACTCACAACTCCAGGAATTGCGCAGCAATTCCGTGCTCACCACTCACAACTAAGTTTAGGTGTGAGGGGCACTCACCAATAAACCCCAACCCTAAAACTAATAATTATGAATATAGCTGTAATCTTTATATAGTCATTATTAATTTACTACCGGCATGAAAGTATGGGAGTACTTAGAGACTAAAATCACCAATTCCGAAAAGATCCATATGACGCTGATAGATCCGGCCAGCCAGCCGCCTGAGCGTGCCGGTGAGATTGCGCGCGCGGCAGCAACCGCAGGCACCGATGCGATCATGATCGGCGGGTCGACCGGGGTTTCCCAGGATTTATCAGATGCAACGATCCAAGAGATCAAGAGAAATGTTAGTTTGCCGATAATATTATTTCCGACCAGCGGCAGTGCCTTGAGTAAATTTGCGGATGCGATCTATTTTATGAGTTTATTGAATTCCAAGAGTGTGAAGTATGTCACCCGCGAGCAGAAACAGGGTGCAAAGATCATCAAAAATTATGGTTTGGAGCCCATCCCAATGGGTTATATTGTCATAGCGCCGGGCATGAAAGTAGGTGAGGTTGGCGAGGTAGAATTAGTTGCGCGCGACAATGTAAAGGATGCAGTTGAATATGCGTTATCCGCAGAATATTTTGGTATGAAATTAGTATATTTAGAAGCGGGCTCGGGCGCGACCAGCCCGGTCCCACCTGCGATGATTGAGGCAGTGAAAGCGGAATTGACGATACCGGTAATTGTTGGGGGCGGCCTGCGATCCGAAGAGAATGTACAGAATGCAATAGATTCAGGTGCAGATATTATTGTAACAGGTACAATAGTAGAGAATTTTCAGGATATGGAAGATTTACAAAATGTGCTGATCAATATAATAAAAGTAATAAAACCCAATAAGTGAAACAATGAAACCAGACACACAATCGGTAGATAAATCCATTGATAGAACAGTTGATGTAACTAAATATATTTTTCATGCACCTAATCCCAATCAATTATTATTGATTACACTATTGATCTCCATAATATTAGGAGTGATACTGACCTTCAACCTGAACGATCTTGGAGGTAATTTTGAATCGCCAAAATTGATCAGTAGTATTTTTGGCTATGGTTTTATTATTTTAGGATTACCAGCCCTAATTTCGGCCTTGATCTCCAAGCCTTTGGCCGAAAAGTTCGGTGGTAGGTTTTATTATAGACGCGCGGTTGTGCTGGCGTTCATTGCGATGATCTGTTTTGGAATTGTATTAATTATTTGTAAAGTTTTAACAATATTTATTAAGCTGGATCTGACCGTGATCTTGATTTTCTGTTATTCAACATTATTAATTTTACGCCATACCGCCTTAGTTGTGACCTCAAATCACAGCCATTTGCGATCGCTTCCGGCATCAATGAACCATTCGCTATTGGGTTTTGCGATGATAATCGTTATGCCTGTAATTGCAGCTCAAGTTAATGCGGGTTCGATGCTCAGCCCCGAGTATTCGATCACTATGGTTGAATTGATGTATATGGTCGGGTTCTCCTTGATCTTTTTGTTCACAACGATCTTGTGGATCGGCATAACAAGCCGACCGTTTAGGGCCAATTTCGGCGCGAACGGCCTCGAATTGGCTGCGCATGGGCTCGGCCAATTTACCGAACAGACCAAACGCGATATTGACGCGCTGGAGAGTTTTTTCGACAGTTTCGGTAATACAATCGATACTACAATAGACACAGTAATTTTTAAAACCCGGACCGGCAAATTCAAAGCAATAATAATCGTGCCGGGATTGCACCCGGGCCCATTCGGCTACGCCAGTGGCAGTAACCTCCCAATAAAGTTCGCAGCGGAATTACAGGACCTTTCTCAAAATGTTATGGTGTTTCACGGTGCTTCGACCCATGATCATAACCCTGTTAATTCGAAGGAGTTGAAGAAGACCGTGCGAAGATTAAAGTCAAAACTTCGATCCAAGAGCTTATCTTTTAGTGCTAATTCCAGTAAGTTAATAAGGTTGAAATCCGCCACCAATTCGATCCAGATCTGTGCACAGATATTAGGGAATGGAATCTTGATGGTGTATACCTCTTCGCCTAGATCTACGGATGATATAGATTATGATGTCGGTAACAAGGCAATATTGGCGGCGGAGCAAACCACAAAGCTTGCGGATACTGCGATCTTCATTGATTCTCATAACTGTCTTGAAAAAGGTATCGGAAGTGTGGTTTATGGCTCTAAAGACTCGGACGTAATTCTGGAGTTGACCAAAAGATCGATTACCAGCTTGAATGAGGAACATGGGAAGTCATTGTCGAAACCCACGCGTAAAAAGATAAGAGCGGGTTTTGCGAACAATAATAATTTCACAATTAAAGAAGGTATTGGACCACAAGGCATCCAGGTTCTGGTAATTGAGACACCAACCCCGAAACAAAAGGCAGCCTATATTTTGATCGACGGCAATAATATAATACCCACGCTTCGAGAACAGATCCTAAAGACCCTGCGAGATCTGGTGGATGAAGCTGAGGTTTTTACTTCCGATAATCATGTTGTGAATAGTACAATGGGCGGTTACAACCCTATTGGGTTAAAGGGTTCACGCACCATGATCATCTCGACAATACAAGAGCTCGTTAGGAATGCGGTACAAGATCTAGAAGAGGTCGAAGTTAATGTGGATCGTAGTAAAGTAAAAAATATCAAAGTTTTCGGTGAAGGCAATACGTTACTATTAACCACCACCATAAATTCAACGATCTCAATTATGCGTAATAGTTTTTTTGTATGTAATACTATAGCAATATTTGGATGTATAATGTTATATCTTCTAATTTAACATTCATTCTACAAAATACGAAAAAAAATTCTTAATAACTAAACGATGTCATCATCATCATTATCCGGCGAATGTACTCTTAACTCTTTTAACATCATTTTTCGCGCTAGTTTCGAGCCTTCAGGGCCTAGACAAAGTTGTAATGCCTCAGTCATTTTATCTATGAATTTTTTAGCTTTAAAGGGTGTAAGGGTCTCGCGCGTCACACCCAGATCGGAGAGCTGTTTTTTGATCATAAACTCTGTTATCGGTGCAAGAAGTATCAATTTTTGTTCGACAGAAGATATGAAGCCTTCCGAGTCCATATCCAGGTTTTTATCAAAGTCGCCTACGACGCTCATCCCTCATTCTCCTTCTTAAAGTTTTAACATTATTAACAATTTATATTATAAAATTTACCCCAATTAATCCTCTTCTACCATCTTTTTTAACGTTGCCACGTAATCTGCGAAACCCCAAATTATTCTTAATACGCAAATTGGAATTAATAACAAGAATATATTGGCAACAAGTTTCAAATTCTCAATATCATTCGGCAAACCCGAAAAATATAATATAAAATATCCCACTAATAATAACGAAATAAGAACTAACCACATCATAACCATGCTTAATACACCGCCACCCAGCGTTTGCGCAGCATTTAAACCGCGTATTAAGCCGATAGCTAAACAAATAATAGCAATGATAAGGCTGATACTAAATATTAGTACTTCATAGTCAATACTCATGTTTCTCACAGCTTAAGATATTATTTTAACAATATAATAAAAATGCTAATATATATATTATTCTCCTCTCGTGATGCAAATCCGCAATATACTATATACTGCAGATATACTTAAATTTTTTTATGTATTGGCATTTTAATGGCTAAGGTTTGATAAAGTTAGGGGTCAGGAGTCAGGATTTGGGTTTGGTTGATTATTGTAAGGAGTCAGGGAACTTATTTTCAATATTTTGTGGATTCGAGATTACCTACGGAAAGGCGATAGTCGACAGACGATAGGCGAAAGTAAGCTTCATCTTTCGTCTGTCACATTTTGTCTTTCGCCTTTCCATAGGTAAACCCTAATCCTTCATCCTCCATCCTCCATCCTTGAAAAATTGCGGATGTTATCGTAAGTTCAACATGCGCAATTTTTTAACATATAAATACTGTGAAAATCATATCGGATCGAACAAAATGTCAAAAATATTGATCACCGGCGGTGCGGGTTTTATTGGGTCACATCTTGCAATAAAATTATCAGAAAAAGGTCATGAAATCATAGTGATCGATAACTTGGACCCATATTATTCAGTGACTTTAAAATCCAAGAATTTAGAGCTGGTCCTTGATAATGAAAACTGTAAATTCATTAACTGCGATATTTTAAACTATGACGAGCTAGAATCAATAGTAAAAGACGGTATTGAATATATCTTCCATGAAGCCGCCCAGCCTGGCGTAAGGGCGTCTATCGAAGCCCCGTTAAAACCCTATAAGGTTAATATCATCGGCACTTTAAATATTTTAAAGACTGCGATCGATAACGATGTCAAGAAAGTTATCAATGCCTCGTCGTCGTCGGTTTACGGCAAAGTTGAATATTTACCTTTCAATGAAGAGCACCCAACCAATCCAATTTCACCCTACGGCGTAAGCAAATTAGCTGCAGAGCATTACTGCCGCGTATTTTACGAAATTTATGGTATATCGACAGTTTCGATCAGATATTTCACGGTCTACGGCCCGCGAATGCGGCCTGATCTAGCGATACCGATCTTTACACAGAAATTCTTAAATAACGAACCGCCTGAAATTTTCGGCGACGGCGAGCAGACCCGCGATTTTACTTACGTTGATGATATAATCGCTGCGAATCTCAAATTTCTCGAAACTTCCAAGCTTGAAGGTGAAGTGGTTAACATTGGAAGTGGCAACAGAATTACTATTAATGTATTAATAAAAATTATGAAAGAGCTACTGAAAACCGACCTCGAGCTGATCTATACAAACCGCGCCAAAGGTGATGCATTGCACACACTCGCTGACATCTCTAAGGCCCGCGAGCAGATCGGGTATGAACCTACAACAGCTATTGAAAAAGGGATCGAATTATTTGTCGAATGGTATAAGGCTAACCCGGATTTTTATTGTGGTTGAATTGTCTTTTGGATGTCTAAATGTTGGATAATAACGCCATTAGTTAAGTGTGTGGGATTGCTAGCTGTTTGCTAAATGGCGTAGGATTGTCAAAGTTTTAGCCAATAGGCGTGGGACATGAATGTCAAATAGTTGATGCGTTGGATTGTCTAATAGTTAATTTAATGGGTTAAAGCGTTTGTTCGTTTAATTCATTCGGTTATTGTTTATTGGGGCAATCCAACGCCCTTTATCGTGATATTGGCAATCCCACGACCTTAGTCGCAATAATGGCAATCCTACGCCTTAAGGCTATTAAATGTCAATCCCACGAACCAATCCATAGCCAAACATATCCCACGAACCAACAATAAGACAATATTATCCCACACATCAATAATTAGACGTTAAATCCTACGCATAATGGCAAACCATAATCAATCCCACACCATCAATCGCCACAATGGCAATCCCACGAATTATAGCATACCGAAAACAATCCTACGCTCTTTAGCAATACAACAACAGTCCCACGAACACTCACAACTTCATTGTCGCTTTTTAACAAAATAAACCGCAAGAATTATTAAAACAACAAAAATGATAATTATTAACAGCAGCCCAACACTTATCCCGGCAATCTCACCCAATCCAGTGTCAGAATTATCAACATCCACAAGAATCTGGATCGGCGCTGAAGGGGTATTGTATTTATTTTCGCCGTAGGCTCTAACGTAAATATAGTGCTCGCCATCCGAAACCGTGTTTGTGTCCCATTTGTATTCCCAAACTACAGTTGTTGGATTATTAGGGTCACTATTATCTTTATGGCCAACTTGGTCCGCGTCAAGCCATTTGCCATTATCTATCTTTATCTGGATATCTTGGATCTTAGAACCGACGACAGTACCTTCGACCACGATCTCGTCACTAACGGTCTTTCCATTTGAGGGCGATGATATTTCTACCTCCAAATTATTGATCTTGATCTTAATTGCAGTCACATTGGAATATATTACGCCATTGTAGGCCTTAGCTGAGATCTTATATTGGCCGTTTGGCAGCGTGTTGGTATCAAATTCATAATTCCAAGTCGAGGTGCCGTTTGCAGTTACCCAGTTCTGGTCGCCGATCTTTAGCTCGACAAGTTCAATTTCACCTAATTCTGTGTTAGTGCTACCTTCAATTGCGACCTTACCTGCAAGCATATCGCCGGTCGTAAGTTCCCTATATTCGACAATCCGGTACTTACCAAGACATTTAATAATAGCCTCATGTGCATCTACCATACCCCACCCGTAATCTTCGTTATATTTCGAGTCCAATCCTTTGTCATAAGGGCTGCCCATCGCCTCGGCAGATTCACGTAAAACTTCTTTTATATCACGCGGTGTAAGGTCAGGGAAGGCCTCGAGCATAAGCGCGGTCAACCCTGCAACATGAGGGCATGCCATCGAAGTGCCCGACTGCGCTTGATAACCTGTTATTGCCCCGACCAGTGAAACAGAATACAGTGCAGAATAAATACCCACACCAGGCGCGACAACATCAGGTTTCAATTCGTCAAGCTCGTCGTTATCTCCATCATCCGCTCGTGGGCCGCGACTGGAAAAATCAGCGATCTCGTCATCATTTCTGGTAATTGAGTCCATATCATCAATTGCGCCAACTGTGATCGCCAGGTCTGCCGCTGCAGTGTCTGAAAAACCATTGTTGTTGGGCCCATCATTCCCCGCAGCCACAACTACTATTAACCCCTCATCTACCGCAGTATTTATTAATTGACCTGTGGCACCTTGGCCATCATCATTACCAGGTATAAGATCTCCAATGCTTATGCTCAAAATATCAATATCAAATTGATCCTTGTAATCGATACACCAATCCAGCCCCTGCATAAGTTGGTCGCCCGGTGAAGGCCCCCAATCGTTCAAGACCTTAACGTCGACCAGCTCAGCATCATACGCGACCCCGATATATTCGCCATCGTCACCACCCGTACCCATTGCGATGCCTGCGCAATGAGTGCCATGGCCGTCAACGTCATCCGGGTTGTAACTACCATCTCGAGGTACAAAACGGCTCTCATCCTGCGTAAGATCCACACCTGCGACAAATTTTCCAAACAGCGAATCATGACGGTCGTCCACCCCAGTATCCAAGATCGCGATCGTCATCCCTTGGCCGGTATAACCTAATTCCCAGGCAGTGTTCGGGCTGTAATCATCAGATCCACGGGCTTTCATTGCGGGTGTGCTTATGTCCAATAACGGTTGCAACAGGGGTTGCAGCTCGAGCCTCACAACATTCGACAGCATTACAATTTGCGGTATCAAAACCAATGGCATATCTCGCACACAAACCGTATTTATGTACTTCGTGATATATGAGATATTAACATTAAATTGGTTCAAGTTTTCAATATCATAGCCTGTTGGGTGAGTTTTATAATTAATATAAATATTGACGTTTTCATTGGAATTCTCAAGCATTTTCTGGTCAAGCTGGTCGTCAATTTTGTTATTGTCTAGGTCACCATTCCAATAATTATTATCATCTTCTATCTCAAGATGATCTTTATCCTCTGTTTCGTTTAATGATGTTACCGGCACTGAATATATTACCAATAACAGAATAAATATAATGGTGACCAAGCTAATTATCTTATTTCTGCGAATCATCGGGTAATAAATATTTGTCTAGGTATTTAAATTATTTGTGATAATATATATACAAAGCGACAGAGTTTCGAAGCCATCGTATCATATTCTCAAAATATCGTGTATTGTACCTCAACACCAAATAAAGGATCTAATTTATCATAAATTTTAAACCCATGACCTAAGTCCGGACCTGTTTTACCCGGCACATCCCTTATTCCTCTTTCTTGGGCTCATCTTCCTTTGGCGTTTGCTCGGCGTCATCTGGCGATTTTACAGTCGGCACTTTCGGTTTCTCTACTTCGGTGGACGGCTCGGTCGGCAATTGTGCACTCGGCCCATCACCTTCACCTTCAGGTTGCTCTTCGTGTGGGGCCGGCAGTATTCCTGTTCCTGGGGGGGTTACCTTTGGCACCGGCGCTTCGGGCTCTTCTGGCTTGGGCGGCAGCGCTGGTACATCTGGCTTGGGTGCTAGCTCTTCCGGTACTGTCGGGGTCCCCGCGACTTGGGGCGCGCCTTCTTCCGACGGCAGCAACGGTGGCGCTACAGGCTCTGCAAGTTGTGGCGCGGCTTCCATCTCAGGTTCCGTGCCCGTAGTCTCCTCCGCCTCCGGCGGCGTTATAGCCCGTTCTTCAGTCTCTCCCAAACTCGGTTCGGTCTTCTTCTTTCTCACCGTCACCAAAAATAAAATTATTAATATTATTATAATAACAATTAATATTGCGATACTTGCCATTAATAGCGGACTCGAGGTCGTTGCACCTTCTTCTAAAACTTCAACGGTCAACGTTTCGGTATCAGACACGCTCTGGTCCAACCCTAATGCACCCTGCGAAGTCGCTGTAATTGCGATCTTGTAATTGCCAGTCTTTGTATTTTTCGGGATATTGATCGTTAATGTGAGGGTATCGAAGTTGTTGCTTGCAATATTTACTTCGGTCTGGTCCAGATAAACATTCTCCATATCTAGGTTTGTAGGTGTGATTTGGAATTCCAATTTTATCAGATCAGCAACATTTCCGGTGTTTGTCACTGTGATCTCTATAGAGCCAAACTGCCCTCGCTCCAGCTCCATTTTCGTTTTTGATAATTCAAGTTCTAGATTAAACACCGGCGTATAATTTGTATCGACCATAAAGTTCCAGATACCGCTTAAACAATAGCCTTCAATATTGCCTACCGACGGAATTACGGTCCAATAATATTTTGTATTATCTGTAACTGAAGCTTGTTTTGTGGTCTCACCCTGAAGATCGTTAGCAATCAATTGTGTTGGTGTCTCCGAAGTATCCAGATATATATCATAACTGACAGTACCTGTCCCGGTGAACTGTAAGTTCCAGGTCAATTGCGGGTTCGGGTTATTGATCTTGATATTATTTACCGGATATGTCAATTCTACTGTCGGCGCTAATGCGGCTGTATCTACTGCGAACATCCAAACCCCGGAGCTACAATCACCCATAACGTTACCTGCTATAGGTATGACAGTCCAATAATAATTTTTACCATTCTCAAGTCCAGCCGCCGCGATATATTTATCGGGATGATTGGCTTTCAATATTTTATTTGGTATAATTTGAGTATCGACATAAACTATATACGAGATCGAACTTGCAGCCGGATATTCAACATTCCACAATAATTGGGGCTCTTCAACATTAACCGTTTTTCCATTGCCCGGGGATAATAATGTCACTACAGGTGCCGTCACATTAAAATCGACCTTGAAGCTCCAGACACCGGAGATACATTTACCCAAAATGCTGCCAATGCCGCGGACCTCTTTTGGTATAATAGTCCAATAATAAGTTTCGCCATCTTCGAGATTTTGGACGGTATATACCAACCCAATGTGATCCGTAACTATTTTCTTGGGCTGTTGCGTTGTATCCAGGTAAATCTCATAGGTTAATGATGAAAGGTCAAACCCCTCCTCGACCTTCCATCTAAGCTCTATTGAATCTGTAGTTATTACACTATTATACACCGGCGAAATAAGCTGCAAGGTCGGTGTCAAAATCGAGGTGTCAACCGAAAATTGCCAGATCCCAGACAGGCATTCCCCGTATTCAGTCCCATCGTGCGGTATAACTTTCCAATAATATGTACCGTCATCGAGTGTGACCTCAATCTGCTGCTCTGTGATATTGCTGAGATATATAGTGCCCGCATCGGGCGCGATTGTCAAATAAAGGTCGAATCTAAGTGCGGCACCCTCCACATCTTCGGCATTCCAACTGATCTCGACATTATTGGAGGTCAAAATAGCTCTATTATCCGGATAAACCAAATTCACAATCGGTAGATCATTTATCGGCTGGATGATTATGAAAAAATTCTCGTCTGAATAATCAAGCCCGTCATCGGCTCGAATAGTTATTGCTGCGGAACCGACATAATTTATATTTGATACATACACATCGATCATATTATTTGCATCAATAACAACCGAAATATTATTCGGATTGGTATTAAGAACAATTTTAAGTTCAACTTCATCTGAGGTATTATCAACATCATAAACGTAGTTATTTAGATCGATGATATTCTCAGTTTCATTTGAACTTGTACCTTCTGAAATATAAATGTCCTTAATATCTTTCCAGATCGGCGCGTCATTAATAGAATCAACAGTTACTTTAAAGGTATTGGACGTTTTCGCGAATTCACCATCCGAGCAATTAACGCTAAAGGTCTCGTTTCCTGTCCAATGGTCAATTGGGGTAATGATCTCCAAGTAATGGCCATTAATGCTGGCGTGAAGGTTGGCGGAATTGGACTCATTATATATCACGAAAAAGAGCTCATCATCCGGGGTGTAGGTATCATTGAAATATTGTGCCAGATTGATAAATCGTAGCGCATCTGTATCTTCTGGTATAGATAAATTCGACGGTATATTTTTCACCAACCACGGATAGTCAGGTTTCCAGGTTAATTTCAGGTCGTGCAAGATCGGCATCGTGGATGAATTTGTTGAAAACAACACCCGTAATTTCAATCTTGGGAACTGTAATGCATCGATCGAGGATAGGTCAATAACACTACCTTTGATCTTACTGAAATTTACGAGCGATTGAGCTGTTGAACCGTCCAGGACTGTGATCTTTATGCTGGTATTTAGTGGTTGGCTCTTGGTTAGCTCGACCTTATCCCAGAGCCGGTTCCAAGGTAGATCTATTGGTTTGGTCGTAAAATTGCCGTTGGTACGAACCAAATTATTTTTTATTTCATAGATGATCGGGGTGCCGGTTCCGTCGGTCACCATGTTCAATTTAACTGTAAAATCCGTGTCGATATCTGCAAAACTCCCTAAAGTTAAGTCATTGTTCTCTATTGTCTTGGGCGAATCTAGATCATCTTCTATATCCCGATCGTATACAGCCTTGATCGCACTATTAGCAAACCATTCGACACTATCTATCTCCTGCTTATCCTTAATCAGCCCCTCAAAATCAATTGTTGTATTGCGCAACTTGTAGCCCTGAGGAAATGACTGGTTCGAGGATTCCCAGCTGCCAGATGAAAAATAGCCCCCAACCTTAAAATTATCATACCAGCTGGTACCAATATTACCACCGCCGCCCGCCCATGCCGTGCCACCGTAAATTGTGGTTTTGTTCACAGCTTCCATGCCGGGGTTGCGCAGTGCTGCATAGTTGGCAATTTTCCAGTTATCTAACCCATCGCCACTTATCCATGCACAGTAGGTATCATTTGAAAATTCATGTACGATCTTGATACGATACCAGGTATTGGGTGAGTAAGGTACAAAGGTGTCAGTGCGGGTCGCACCGTCATAATATTGCCAATTCTTGTTATAGATCCCAACCCAAGCCAGGTTTGTTGTTCCATTGAACGTTTGCACAAAACCTTTGGTACCTCCAGTTGGATCCGAATGCTCGGTATTCACATATATTATTAATGGTTCCGACGTAAATTGTGGAAGGTATCGGGCCGCAGAGAAGGTATTGGGATTCATGCCCGTGATCACAACGCTCATATTTCCGGAATAGCTCGTTGAGGTGTTGATCTTGGCGTCTTTACCCATGCCAGCAATCATAACCCAATTATTATCGTAATCCGTCAAATTTTGGAATGGCGTGCCTTCAAAACTATCGGAATACAGATCGCCAAATTCCACATGTAGCTCACCCTCGGGAACGCCACTGGAATTTGTAATATTATTAGACCAATCGGTATGGGTCTCGACATTGATCTTCACGCCGTCATCAAACTCACCAGTCGTTGTAATTAAATTCGTTATCGTTTTAAGTGTTATGTTTCCGTTATCCAAGGTTACATTATTCAAACTTTCAATTTGATCCTGGTTCTCAAAACTATCATACCAAAACTGATCACTTTGTCTCATTTTGGTAGACGCAGTTCTAGTCTCGGAATTTAGATCTGTTGGCTTGTTTGGAGTATCCTGAACCGGTAGCCCACGGTGATCGTCAGTTTCAAGGTCGGGTTGAGCCGCCGACCCCAAAATACCGTTCTTGATCGGAATCATAAAAGCGCCCATTATTAAACTAATAATTATTAGATAGGTCCCATATTTTGAATTGAAATATTTCATAATATCCCCCACATCTTTTGAGATATATTAATAATAGAAATAGGTTTTGAATATTTAAGTTTTCTAGTTCAGAAGTTTTAATTTGAATTTAGCTAGAATAAAAGTGTTAGTAATATAAATATTAACTTGTACAAATTTTTGTATATTATTTAATTCTTGCCCTCTGATCTCAGACAATTAATTTTAAAAATCCCACTATCTTTGTTCCAGATCGTTTCGGCGTCTTCGATCACCAGCCGCCTCTTGAAACAAGGCCCGTCAAGCACGAACGTTTCGAATTCGCCACCCTCCCCCGCAGTGCAAACATAGCAAGTATTGTGGAGCTCGGATAATTGCTCAATAACCTCAGGTGTGATCTCCACCCCGAGCCATTCCGGCCCCAACCCCCCGGCCGCCACGGCGCTCATAATGATCTTGAAACCCGCCTCGACAGTTTCATTCAAAATATCTTTAGGTTTCTGTTTCCATAACGGCGTAAAACTTTCAAGCCCGAGCGCATTACAGATATCATCAACCCTTCGGCGCTGGTAATTGGAGAATATCGCGCCGTTCACCACACCTTCGATCCCGTAAGTTTCCATTGCCTCGATCAACGCTAACTTCAGATCTTCAAGCTCGACCTCTTTTTCGCCCTTTGTGGTCCTGATGATCATTGGTAGCTCCAAAGCTTCGGCTTGTAAACTGGTATGTTCGATATTTGGTACATGATACATATAAGATTCAGGGTTCTCCGAAATGATCGTCACAAGCGCCGCAATTTCATGACCTTTTTCCTTTTGGAGCTTATACATTGCCCATACGGAGTCCTTACCGCCTGAGAATAACGTTGCGATCTTCATTGTATACACCTATTGTAAATCCCAGATTCAAATTTTATAGGTTACGAAGTTCTGAGCCCGTGGGTTCGAAGACTGAAGGTCGAGAGCCCGAAGGATAGCCAACCTGAAAGGATGGTGCGCCCGAGGGCACGAATGTGCCCGTGTGCTTCGAGCAAAGCTCGGAGCATGTGTCGTCTGACGGTTACGTTATTCGGCTTGTTGAACCGGTGCAAAAACCGTAACCGATAAACGAACTTCGAAACGAGCATCCTAACCGTAACCTTCGAAATTTTGAAAAGATTTTGAAGGTGAGGTAATTTTCGGAGAAAATTACCGTAACCGTATTACGTAACCCGTGTATATATTTGGATTTTGGATTTTATTTAGCTATAATATTTTCTATCTCTTCCAACTCTACCTCCGCATCATCAACCACAATATCTGGTTCGATCTTATAACATTCCTGCTCTTCCAATAACCGTTCCCGTCCGCCGCCAGTGATATTAATTAGAATGATATCGTCAGTTTCAACCTTATTTTGCTCGACAGCCTGTAACAACGCCGCAACCGCAACCTTTGCCGCCGGCAGAATATCGATGCCCTCAAGATCCTCGAACAATTTACCTGCACTATCCAGTTCCTCGTTGGTAACGCCATACATTTCACCTGAGGTTGAGGTTAATGCATCATAAACCCCACCAGTTATAGAATACGGTGGTTTACGATTCGATAGGATATTAGCTTTCATCTGCTCGATCAATTTTTTAGGCTCCGGCATATCCTCCTCGGGGATAATTTCACGGCGGCCCGCACGCCAAGCATAGTATATCGGTGCGAACGGTAGGTTCTGTGCCAAATGCAGTTTTGGCAGCGCGTTCCCAAACCTCCCATCTTGACCCAACCTCCACGACGCTTCCCACGCGGCAATTGCGCCGGTACCGCTGCCGATGGCTTGGAAATAATATTGTGGTAATTTCCTAATGGTATTTGTCACTGCTTCAAGCATGACAGTGCTCATCCCATCACGACGCGCAATGTTCTTGGCACCCCCTTCTGAAATCAAACCATCGATCGAGCCAGTCATCCTACCTGCTAGCGATATCGCGTCAAAATAATCATTACCTTTGCCAAGCGTGATCAATTTAATGTTTTCATTGGGCGGTAAAGGTAGCCACAATCTATCTAAATACGCTTCAGGCACGACCAATACAACAGGGATCTTGGTTAGTACCGCAGTGTACGCAAATGCATTTGCAGTATTACCGGCCGAAGCAATAACAAGTTTCCCGACCGGGTTCTCGATAATTCTCTGAATTGTGGGGGGTGCTTCGAGCTCTTTGAAGCTGCAGGTTTTCATTAAAGCGTGGCGCTCCGGCCAATATCCGCTGAAACTAATGTAAAGATCTTTCAACCCCAGCTCTTTTGACAGAGTTTTACTTCTAAACGAAACCGATCTCGAATCAAGCTCGAAATATGAATGTATCGGTAACCATTCCATGAATTTCCATATGCCCGGGTAATCTTTAAGCTCTAATTGTTTTGCACTGTATTCCGCTCTTATGAATGAATTATGGTCTGGGCAGTTTAATGTATAATCTTCCTCGAGCTGTTTATTGCACTCCAGACATCTTAAAACGTAGTCGCCCATGTACTATTCCTCGAAATTTATAACCGATCTGTGAAATCTCAGAAATTAAATAATGTTTTCGGCTTGCAAATATTTAATAACCAAAATCTCTATTACAATCATACCTTAAATATTTAATCTGAGTGTAATAAAATGGCAGTTGAAGAATCGATAATCGAAGCTTTGAAGAATAACAATATCGATTTCTTGTGTAATATACCGTGTGTATTTTTTTCAAGATTGATAGAGATGTTAGAGCAAAATTTCGAAGTTCTGAAAATCACGCGCGAGGAAGAAGGTGTAGGCATCTGTGCCGGTGCGTATCTCGCAGGTAAACGGTCCTGTTTGGTGCTGCAGAACTCCGGGCTCGGCAACAGTGTCAATGCTTTAGCTTCGCTAAATAAGACCTTTAATATCCCATTACTTTTACTAGTTTCACATCGTGGCGTTGAGGACGAGAAGATCGTTGCACAAGTCCCGATGGGCGAGGCCACGCCGGGTATCTTAGATGTGTTGGGGTTCCCCTATTTCGAGCCCCACGAGTCCGATCGCGATAAAATTGGCGAAATTGTAGCTAAAGCTGCAAAGCTCGCATTTGACGAAAATAAAGTTGTGGCTGTGTTATTAAGTAAATATGACATGAAGAGCAAAGAAGATGAATGAGAGACATCTGTGAAAGGCGAAAGACGGATGAAATATTATTGCCTCTTGCGATAACTTGCTTCGCCAAGTTACCTCGCATTAAAAATCCCACTAGGATTTTTAAAGTGGAAGGCAAAAGGCGAACGGCACAATTTGCTCTCGCCTATCGCCTTTCTTTAGGTAAATATGAGGTAAAAAAATGGTGATGGACAGAATTGATGCACTTAAAGCCATAAGCGAAATCCTAACTGATGAACTTGTAGTGTGCAATATCGGCATACCGTCCAAGGAGCTCTACAGTGTTAAGGATCGTGCTGAGAATTTCTATATGCTCGGTTCGATGGGGTTAGCGAGCTCGATCGGGTTGGGGTTAGCGTTATCACAGCCCCGGAACGTGGTGGTGTTCGACGGTGACGGTGCAATACTTATGAATATGGGGTCCTTGGCGACGATCGCATATTATCGCCCCAAGAACTATAAATTGATAATTTTTGATAATGCTGCGTATGGAAGTACAGGTAGCCAAACCACGTTAGCCGAAAAAGTCGAGCTTGCCGAAATTGTCAAAGGCTGCGGGTTGAAGTGTTTTGTTATTACAACCGGAGAAGAACTGCGAGAGACCTTACAAATGCAGTTGGGGGTTCAAGAGCCGCTGGTGTTTATTGTTAAGATCTCCAAGAAGAATGCCAAACTACCTCCGATAGATATTGCGCCTGAGGAGATTAAGAATAGGTTTATGGAAATAATATATCGATGATGTGTAATAACTACCTACCACATTAAGTTTCCATAATATCCTTTCAGTAATTTTTTAATATTAAAAGGATATATCTTAGTCAATAATGCAAATTTCAATTAATATTGTTGGATATTTAAGGCGAAGAATCCCCTTAGTAACTCCCATCAAGCCGCGGTAGCTCAGCTGGGAGAGCGCGAGACTGAAGATCTCGAGGTTGCGTGTTCAAGTCACGCCCGCGGCACTTTGGCATTTATATATATAAGCACGTTAATAAAAACCAAGTGATCTTAGCAAAAAATTTATTAATGATATCTAATTACCGATAAACCAGGTGGCATCAAAAGTGAGTAAAATATTATATGATATTGAAATAGGTCAAACTCCGAATTCATATACCGCAAAGCTCAAGAGCAATGTAAAGCCCCAGAAACCGCTTCGGGAATATAAAGGCGCTACCTTCGAAGAGATCCTGGACCAGATCGTCCGGGATATTCTGGATGAGAATGAAGATTAGGGCGAGTATAATTTTTTTTGCTCTCTTACTGATTTTTAATGAAATGGCAATATATGATGTATAACGTTCAATATCGGGAGCTCGGGAACGCGGGAGCCCGGGAGCCGGAACCTCCACTCCCCTTTAAAACCGCTGAGTACGCTGAATTATTAGATAAATTGAGAGGGTGTTGGGTATCTACGGTAATTAGCTTCGTCAAGTTGCCTCGGCTTTGAAAATGCCCGAATGGGATTTTCAATGCAAGGTAATTTACATTGTAAATTACCGCCAAAATCATTGTTATGGTTTTCGATTGTAAAACCCTTCGGAATTTCCAAAGCACGGGAACACGAACTTATGTCTTATGTTAAATTGCAATTTGGAGATTGGAGATTGGAAATTTACAATCCGGTTCGGGCTCCCGTTGCTCCCGATGCTCCCGATATTCCCAACCATATGAATTGCCAAATTCGGAGAAGAAACTATTTTTCTAGATTGCAGATATTTAATAATTAGAAATTTTTATTCACAATAAAGTATATATCCATAGTAGCTTGAGGAATCTTTATTTCGCAATATTTAGGGGGAAAACTTTGACTTATATCGATTGGCTACCCACTGAAAAGGCCTGCAATTGCCCTGACAACGCTGTTAATTGCCTGACCAAAAAAGCCTGGTTTCGCAACCAGATACCGGTATGGTGGTTCCATGAGCACGAGCTCAAGAGCCCTTTTGATATCGAATCGCGTCGATCCCACCCTGCAATTTTCCCGGTTGCACTGGCGGTCAGGGTGATTGAAAATTATTCACATCCCGGTCAGACCGTTCTGGATTGCTTTAGCGGTGTGGGCACGACGATGTATGCTGCCAAGCTTTGTGGCAGAAATGCGATTGGGGTTGAGCTTAATCGTGAATATTCAGCACTTGCCGAAAAAAGGGTTGAAACTTTAACCGTTGCTAAGGCGCCATCCGCACACACCCATCAGCACCAAATAAATGACGATGCACGCAAGTTATTGAAGTATATCCCTGAAAGTACGATCGATATGATCTTCTGCTCGCCGCCCTATTGGGATCTATTGAAGCAGAAACCGTCGGACCGTAATTTGAAGAAACAGCAATATCTAAAAGATAACTATTCAGATTCCTCACAAGATTTGAGTAACGAACGTGAACTTGATGGTTTTGTTCAAGCGCTCCGAGATATAATCTCCAAAGCAGCTTTAACATTAAAAAACGGTGGTAGATTTATTATCAATACCGGTGATTATCGAAGACGAGGTAAATTTATACCGCTTCACGAAATATATATACAATTACTTACAGATTTAGAACTTGAATTAAGAAATATTATTATTTGGGATAGACGTAAGGAATATGATACCAGCTTATTCAGCTACCCTTACAATTTCATTGTGAATAATGGGATGTTTGAATATATACTGGAATTTCGGAAATAGCGGTAAGTGGCAAGATATGGCTGTGGTGTGTGAGTGATAAATTCCAAGATACAAGAACCAAATTCCAAATAAATACCAAGACCCAAGTACCAAAATCATAAATTTATTTGGAGTTTGGCATTTGGATTTTATTTGGTTCTTGGAGGTTTGGTTCTTGGAATTTAGTACACCATATACCACAAGCCCCGAAGGGGCGTCCTCAAACCACACCCCAAACTTACCATTAACTTAATAAATCAAAGAATCAATATATAACTTGGGAGTGCGGGCCTTGAAAAAGTTCAGCAGGATGACACGACAATTCAGGGTGAGAATGGCCGATCGACGGCGCTTCAAGCCAGTTCGCAGAGAGCTTCGTGAGGCACGCAAACAAAATAACAACCGGAGCTTTGACCGGATCTTGGCTGGTAGGTTTGGCAAAGAGATCCTGATGTTGAAGGAGCGTAACCGCGATTTCATACATAAATATAATAAACGAGAAGATCTGGCAACCCTCACCAAATTAGAACTTAAAAGCCGGCTTTTTTGTGCTAACATCAAAATGCCGAAAACAATGATGGTAATTTCTGATGAAAGTGAAATAATTACCTTTGAGGATTATATTTTGAACGGCAGCACCCCTAAGAAAAGTTTTGTGATCAAACCCGATCGTGGTCATATTGGCAAAGGCATTCTACCGATAATCAACCGCGTCGGTAAAAGATTCATCACCAATGACAATCGAGCAATGGAAATGTATCAAGTTCAAGAGCACATCCATCGGATCTTGATCGGGAGATTTAGCAGAGGTAGAAGAGATCTCGCATTTTTGGAGGAATTGATCGTACCACATAATTCATTAAGAGATTTATACTCAGGCGGGTTATTAGATATAAGAGTAATTGTATTTTTAGGCTATCCTGTGATGGCGATGGCACGGTTACCGACAATAAAATCTCGTGGCAAAGCAAATTTACATCGGGGCGCTGTTGGGACTGGTATAAGTTTAGCAACAGGTGAGATAACGCGTGCAATTTATCGCCGGCGCACGATCGAACAACATCCCGATACAAAAAGAGAATTGGTCGGTTTCAGATTTCCGGATTGGTATGAGATCTTACTTACCTCTTCAAGAGCTCAGATCATGAGTGGGCTGGGATACGTTGGGGTCGATATTGTAGTTGATAAAAATAGTGGGGTGTTGGTTATGGAAGTCAATAAAAGGCCAGGCTTGGAGATCCAAATTGCGAATCGTGCAGGGTTGTTGAGGCGGTTAAGGTGGGTAGAAAATAATGCCACGAATTTTAAAAGGGACCCAAAAACCGGTAAAATTCAATCTGAAATACCGATGAGCACAGAAACAAAAATAAAGCAAGCGATTTTTTGGGACGATAATAATTGGGAATGAGAAAAATTGCTTTGTTCTAAGAATGACCTTTTACGCAATTTTTTAAGGATTGAGGATTAAGGATTGAGGATTGGGGCTAGAAAAAGGATTAGAGATTGGAGATTAGAGACAGCCTAAAGATAGGCGAAAGGCGACAGACGATAGGCGATAGGGGGGAGAGGGGGACTCAAACTTTAAAAATTCCGGAGGAATTTTTAAAGCGAGGTAACTTGGCGAAGCAAGTTACCGGATGAGTCGATATCCCCACCCGTCTCGAAGCTCAAATCTCCAATCCACTATGACAC